>CADCOE010000080.1 GCA_902802985.1 uncultured Ruminococcus sp. | reverse complement strand
GGGCTCGAACCTATGACCCTCTGCTTGTAAGGCAGATGCTCTCCCAGCTGAGCTATGCTCCCACATCAACCTCAAGAACTTTCAAAACCTTCATTTCTCTCAGGTTTTTGCCGTATCTCTCAGCGACGTTTATTATAATACACTATTGTCGCTCAAATGTCAAGTGTTTTTTTAAAATTTTTTCAATTTTTTTTGGATTTTTTTTGAAATGCTTCCAAACCTCAGTATTCAAGGGATTTTTCAGAGGATGCCAAATCAATATTTGAAGAAAATATTATCTCAAGATCCATTAAGTTAGAATTTTTTTATTTTGTTTTACAATTTCATTGTATGCGTCAGTTCCGCATTTGATACCACTATTTTAAAAACTGATTGAAATTTTGTTGATGATATGATAATATGTTGTTTGGCAGAAAGGAGGAAAACAATATGGCTGAATTTTCAGGCTGTGAAAGCTGCACCAATTACGTATATAATGAATACTGCGATTGTTATGAATGTTTGATCAATCTGGACGAAGACGAATATGCCAAATTCATTACCGGTTCACTTGACAGCTGTCCTTACTACAGCCTGGACGATGAATATAAAATTGTCAAAAAACAATGATAGGAGCGAAAACATCAATGAAATTTATCCTCAATGTCATTTACGGCTGTATTATCGGTGTTGCCAATATCATTCCCGGCGTCAGCGGCGGTACAATGGCTGTCATATTGAATATTTACGATAAGCTGATCGAGTCCGTTACTGGCATCAGAAAGCACTTTAAAGAAAGCATATTGTTTCTTCTCCCTGTACTGATCGGAGGGGCGGCCGGAATTGTGGGTTTTTCCAAACTGCTGAAATATTTGTTGGCGGTATGCCCTGCCCCCACCTTTTTCTTTTTTGGCGGTCTGATCATCGGCAGCCTGCCTATGATTTTCCGCAAAGCTCTCGAAACAAAATTCCGACCAATTTCGGTAATTCCCTTTGTCATTTTTGGTGGAATTATGATTATTCTTGCCTTCATCAATACAACGGGCAGTGAACGCTCCTCCTTCATTCTTGAAATGAATGTTGCCAACTGGCTGTTTTTATTCTTTGGTTCTGTACTGGCGGCAATGTGTATGATTATTCCGGGCGTGAGCGGTTCGATGATACTGATGATACTAGGGTTATATTCCACCGTACTGGGTGCTATTGCCGACCTGACCCACGATTTTGTCGGCAGCTGTATGATACTGCTTCCTGTAGGGCTGGGCGTTCTGACGGGCATTCTGGGCGGTGCAAAGCTGATTGATCTTTGCCTCAAGCGTTTCCCTCAGATGACTTTTTTTGCCATTATGGGATTAATGGTAGGGTCGCTGCTTTCCATTTATAACAATTCCTCGTTTGCATTTGACAGTCAGGGCATCATCGCATTTGTGACACTGTTGCTTGGTTTTGGCGTTGCCTTTTTATTCGGCAGTGAGAAGCTCAAGGCTAAACTGGAAACCAAAAAATCTTCCGGCAAAACCGACACACCGGACACTCCATAAAACATATCAATCAAAAGCATCCGGAGAAAAGCGGAACATTTCCCACATCAGCAGCGATGTGATGTGAAATGTTCCGCTCCATTATTTCAACGATAATCAAAAAAAGAAGAGCGTCTTTACAGCTGTTCTTTCTGTGTACGCAAAGCCGCCATTGCCACAAGACCGCCACGTTTGCTTCCCTGAGCACGATGGGAATACAATAAACCACTGTTACATTTGGTACAGACATCACTGATAGTAATGTTAATACTGAGCAGCCCTGCTTCCAACAGCATACGGCGGTTAGCTTCTTTTAGATCAATAAGATATTTACCGTGTCCCAAACTTTTGGTAAAATAAGCAGGCTTGAGTTCGGTCAAGCTGGCAAACTGCTCATACACAGGAGTATCTACTTCATAGCAGCATTGACCAATAGCTGGTCCTACCACAGCGATAATATCAGTAGGGTCACAGCCATAGTGTTCCTGCATTGCTTCCACTGTCATTTCCCCGATTTTAGCGACAGTTCCTTTCCAGCCGGCGTGAGCCAGTGCGATGACCCGTTTTTCGGGATCAGCAAAAATCAAAGGGGTACAATCGGCATAATGCGTAACCAGTGTCACCCCCGTTTCATTGGTCACAAGGGCATCCACGCTGGGCATATCGTGTTCCCGATCAATTCCGATACCGCAGTCATTTTTGGTGACAAAGCGCACATTGGTGTTGTGATCCTGTGAAGAACTGACAAGGGTGTGGTAATCAAAACCTGCTGCCCGGCAGAATATTCGATAATTTTCTCTCACTTTATCCGGATCATCCCCTCTGGTAAAGCTAAGGTTCATTGACTTGAATTCGTCCGTACTGACACCGCCTATTCTGGTAGAAAAGGCGTGATTGACAAAGTCCAGTTCCGAAAGAGTCGGAAAGGTAAGAAATCCCACACCGTCCACGAAGTTAATATTAGTATTATTGCTTTTAAAGATCATATAGTTACTCCTTCCAATGAATTGCCGTCAACGCCAGCAAGGAATTAATTTGACATCATTTGGAATAATCGCTGATTTATGTTTGATTATCGCTCGTCATAATGGTATAATAGAGTTAAAGAAACACAAAGGAGAATGGTTATGTTTTTTCCGTTACCGATACAAAGAAAAAAACTCTTTGGCAACAATATCGAGCCACGATGCGAGTACTGCGAATTTTCATCAAAAAATAACGACGGCAATTCGGTGTGTCGATTGGGAACGCTGTCCGTTGATACTCCGTGCAAAAGGTATGTATATGACCCTTTAAAGCGTGAGCCAAAGTCCGCTCCGACACTTCCTAAATTTACCGCCGATGATTTTAAGCTCTGATGATCCATCGGAGCTTTATTTTTTTAGCTTTTTCTTACCCTTTTCTTCTTCTGCCTTGACAGCTTCCGCCTTTTCTTCCTCTACTTCTTCCTGTACAGCCAGTTCAATGACAGAAGTACAATGAGGGCAGCGGGTAGCATTGATGTCAATTTCGCTCATACAGAACGGACATTGTTTGGTTGTCACTTCTTCCTCTTCGGGCTTCTTGGCAATACTCATCAGCTTGTTAACAGACTTGACCAGCGCAAAGATAATGATTGCCATAATGAGGAAGTTGATGATAGCAGCCGCAAACTTACCGAATGCGATCGGACCAACATTAAGAACAGCCGTCATTTGTTCGACGTCCTTAATACCGATAATAGTACCGATAAGATAGTTGATACCGGGCATAATAACGTCATCGCAAAGAGAGGTAACGATTGAGCCAAACGCTCCGCCAATGATAACACCGACTGCCAAATCAATCACGTTGCCACGCATCACAAATTCCTTAAATTCGCTCATTAATTTCTTCATAGTTTTCACCTTTCCTGTATAAAATTTATATGCAATATTATAGCACAGAAAATTTATTTCGTAAATGGAAAATGGAAAAAATCCTCCATTTTTTTACAATTTATCAGTATCCCATCATACCGTTGATCGATTCGTCATTGATAATCCAATCATTAACATCCACAACGGTATATTGTTTCTTACTGTTACGGATGATAACATTATGAATGCCTGCATTAATAATCATTCGCTTGCACAAAGAACAGGCAGAGGCATTTTCTACATATTGACCGGTTTTAGCGTCTTTTCCGACGAGGTACATCACTGCTCCGATCATATCTTCACGGGAAGCGTGGATAATCGCATTTTGTTCGGCGTGAACCGAGCGGCAAAGCTCATAGCGTTCTCCTCTGGGGACTTTCAGTGTTTCACGAACACACACATTCATATCAATACAATTTTTTCTTCCTCTGGGAGCACCGACATAACCTGTGGAGATAATCTGGTCATTATTAACAATAATCGCACCATAATTTCTTCTCAGACAAGTCCCTCTTTCGAGGACAGTTTCGGCAATATCCAGATAGTAATTAATTTTGTCTGTACGCATCTGTTTTGCTCCTTTATTGATAAAATTCCTGTCGTGACAGCTGCACTTATGGCAGTACGACAATAAACCTAACCCATTTTCCGTATTCGCTTTCGGCACGGATTTTACCATTATGTGCCTGTGCAATCGACTTGGCGATAGCCAGTCCCAACCCGTAACCGCCGCTCTGACTGTTGCGGGCTTCATCCTCCCGATAAAACCGTTCAAATATTTTATGAAGTTTATCAGCAGGAATACCGTTACCGGTGTTATAGACCTCGATGATTTTTTTATTCATCTGTGTATACAATCTGACCGAGATTTCCCCGTGTTCGGCAGAATATTTTGCTGCATTGTCAATAAGTATAGTGAGCAGATGTTTAATGGAACTTTCATCCCCGTGACACCTGACATCCGGTTCCGCCGTAACGTCAAATATCTTTCCATTTTCAAACATAGTACTTTCAAACGGCAATGCCGTTGACAGCACAAGATCCGTCAAATTCAAATCGGTCATCACCAGTTTGCTGCCGCTTTTATCGTCCAGCCGTGCCAAACTAAGCAATTCATTGACCAGTTCACTCATACGGACAGTTTCAGAACGAATATAGGACAGCCATTTATTTTCCCCGATCTCTCCTTCAAGGACATCAGAATTGGCACTGATGACCGCCAGCGGTGTTTTCAGTTCGTGGCTGGCATTAGAAATGAACAGCTTTTGCTTATCAAACGTTTCTTTAACAGGTTTAACCAGCCAGCCCGAAAGAATGATCGCAATAACAAAAAACACCAATATTGCCAATATTCCGATAATCGATGTCATTATCACGAGATTTTGGTTAGCATTCTGCTGAGTACTGATGTCCATAAACACTACAATAAGACCATAAGGCTTTTCACTGACATAAAAGGCATAATTGCCAATTTCGCCGTAATCGCTCTGTGCCTGCAAAGCCTGATTGACATAAGGAATGATCTCGTCCTCCTGCACGGTAATGTCACGGTTGAGGATAATGCCCGTGATGGTATAGGTATCATCGAGCAGGACAGAAAAGCTGTCCACATACGCTTCTTCAAAATCCTTATAAGGGTCAATATCTCCTCTGCCAAAAAAGCGACCGTCATTTCTGGAAAGTCTTTCCAAACGGTTTTGTATCGCATAGCTGCTGCCGGTTTGGTTAACGATGTTGACCGAAGCGATCAGCACACCAATAAGCACTGCTACTAAAAAGGTAATGACGATAATGATTTTTATTCTGAGCTTTTTGATCATTTCCCACCTGTCAGACAATAGCCTATACCCCGTCTGGTTTTGATCTGAACGTCAGAGCGGAGCATTGTGAGCTTCTTGCGGAGAAAAGAAATATACACTTCGACATTGTTGTATTCAGATTCGTTGTTATATCCCCATATTTTAGTAACAAAATTTTCTTTGGTAACGATTTGTCCCGAGTGTGAAATTAGCAACTCCATCATCTGAAATTCTTTTCGTCCCAGTACCACAGAATGAGTACCGCAAATCAGTTCTCCCTTTTTAATGTCAAGGGTAATATCCCCGTATTTAGGATTAATGTCAACAGGAATACCTTTTCTTCGGAGCATTGCACGAATTCTTGCCAGCAGTTCTCCGGTAGAGAACGGTTTCGTCAGATAATCGTCCGCACCACAATCCAATCCTTTAATTTTATCGTCGATTTCGGACTTAGCCGTCAGAAGCAAAACAGGCGTTTCTATTTCTTTGACTCTGATATAGGTAAGTACATCCAGTCCGTTGATGAGCGGCAGCATAATATCCAGCACAATACAGTCGTAAGCATCTGACAAAGCAAGATCCAGTCCTGCCTTGCCATCATTAGCAATATCGACCTCATAACCTTCCTTGTGTAAAATAGCTCCCACCGCATCGGCAAGCCCGATTTCATCTTCCACGAGTAATATTTTCAACGACATCCCCTCCTTAATCTATTTTTCGACTGCGTCTGTATAAGCGAGAGGGACGGTGTCCCGCATCCTTGGTGAGCTTATCGGTTTCTTCGACCAGTATGGAATACTTTCTGCGGAACGGAGCTTTGAGCAGTTGTTTGTTAAGAATGATTTCGTAAACCTGCTGCAACTCCGTAAGAGTAAAATATTCGGGCATCAAATTAAGGGCAATATCAGTATAATTCAGTTTTCCCCTGAGACGTTCGATAGCAACCGTAATAATCTTGGCGTGGTCAAATGCCAAGCCTACATTGCGTATTATTCGATACTGAACATCGGTTCCGGTGCGGTTGCGGGTCTTGATGCGTCTTATTTCCGCATACAACTGTTCCTCATCGTGCTGAAGGGTTAACAGGTAATCCGTCACTGTCACAAAGCCGTCCTCTGCCTCTGTGACATCCTCTTTGACAGTCAACAGCTGAATATTGAACCATTGGGCATTTTCAGCGTCATCGCCGGCCTCGACCTGCACCTTGGTACTGTCGATCAACGCCATATAAGAGCAGCTCATCACCCACATTCTGGGATCACGGTGAGGCTCACTGAAAGTATAAAGCTGTTCAAGATAAATATGATCCACACCGGTTTCTTCGGTCAGTTCACGTCTGGCAGCCTGTTCAGTGGTTTCATCGGGATTAACAAAGCCTCCCGGCAAAGCCCACGAACCGAGATAAGGATGACCGCCTCGCCGAATTAACAATAGCTGAAGTGTTTTTTTAGGCAGTCTGCGGTAATTATTTTCCTCACAGTTAGCCGCTGTAAAGAGAACGATGTCTGCTGCAACCGAAGGTCGTTCATAATCTCCCGGTCGATATTGTTCAAGAAATTCACGTTCCGTCAGTCCGTTTTTATCTTTTATTTCCATATTATCACCTGTTAGTAATTATTTGATAATATCATAATCATATTATAATCAATTCTTTTTCTTTTGTCAAGAAAAATCCCGATGAAATCTGTTTCAGAGTCATTTCATCGGGACAAAGGTTTATTTTGTTATTTTAGAACAGGCGATAGCCAGCGAACCAGGGCCGATATGGCAGCCGATACTAAGAGAAAGAGGTGCTCCTTCCACCTTATAACCGGGGAATGATCTTTCAATTTCTTTTCTCCACTGTTCTGCTTCGTGTCTGCTCATATCAGAATAAGCAAACAACAGAGACATTTCGCCGTTATCAGCAAGTTCCTTAAAGCGTATATCAAAATCACGGTGCATTACCTCAAGCAGTTTTTCCTTAGCAGATTTCATACCGCGGCATTTGGCACAAGCATCCAGTTTTTCACCCTGAATTTGTAAAACAGGCTTCAGGTTCATTACATTAGCGATCAACGCCGCCGCAGGGGTAATTCTGCCGCCTTTTTTAAGGAAGTCCAGTTTGTTGACCATAATATAAATACTGGACTGAAATTTATCTTCTTCTAACCGTTGCTTGATATACTCGCCATTTCTGCCCTGTTGTGCCATATTAAGGGCATCAACAACAGACTGATACTGTGTAACAGAGATACGCTGATTATTGACTACGTGTACTCTTCCGTTAAAGTCCTTTGCCAAGATGGACGCTGTCGTACAAGAACTGCTCAGTCCCGATGACATCGGGATATATACCAGTTCATCGTATTCTTTCAAAATTCCTCTCCAGAATTTTTGCAATTCAGCAGGTGAGGGCTGGGTAGTAGAGACAGTTGTCTTGGGGCGGGAAATCATTTCATAAAATTCTTCCTGTTTGAGATCAACGCCTTCATAATACTGTGTTCCATTGACATCAAACGACATCGGTAAGATAAATGCACCTAATTTTTTAGCTTGTTTTAATGTAATGCCGCTGTTGCTGTCGGCGGCGATTGCAGTTCGGGACATAAATACATCTCCTTCATTTTCCCACTAAATTCAGCGATAATATTAAGTATATAATATTATGGAGAAAATAGCAATTCCATTGTTTCAAAAAAACGACAAAACCAGTCAAAAGTAAAAACCCTTCTGTCAATGACAAAAGGGTTTAGCAGAGCTTGTGACGGGACTCGAACCTGCGACCTGCTCATTACGAATGAGCTGCACTACCAACTGTGCTACACAAGCATTCATTTTGCTATCCTATTATACTACAGAATTTCCATTTGGTCAAGGGGAAACCGCCAATTTTTTTACAAAAAATCATCAAAGAATGCGGTCAGGGTATCTCTTCATCCATTGTTATCTCCCTTAGCCGCTGCCGCCTGCCAGTACGCCTGTACTGAATGCTGCCTGCAAGTTAAATCCGCCCGTATAGCCATCGACATCGATCACTTCCCCTGCAAAATACAGTCCTTTTATCAGTTTTGACTGCATTGTTTTGGGATCAATTTCCTTAACGCTGACGCCACCCGAGGTCACAATAGCTTCCTCGATGGGACGAAACTGTTTGATCGTCAGTGTAAAGTGTTTCAGCAAACGGATCACAGACTGTCGTTCTTCTCTGGTAATTTCGCTGCATTTTTTATCGGGATCAATGGCGGACATTGACACAAACATTCCTATCATCTGCCTTGGCAGCAGGGAATGCAGCACATATTCATAAGACTCTCTGTGATGGGCAGATAGTTCACGCAGCAGCCGTGCATTCAATTTTTCTTCGGTCAGAGCAGGTTTAAGATCAATTTCAAGTTTATACCTGCCATTGGCCATTTCCCTCAGATGGGAGCTGGCACTCAGTATGACGGCACCTGCTGTTCCGTAAGGCATAAACTGCATTTCTCCGAAATCGGCATACACTTTTTTGTTCTTTTTGAGAGTATCATAAACAGTCACGGCAACGTTTTTCAGCAAGAGCCTGTCCATATCGGGGTGGATCGCTTCCACGGTTTCCAGCGGAACAAGCGACGGTTTCAGTGGGGCAATGGTATGTCCTGCCTTTGCTGCAAAGCGATAACCGTCTCCTGTAGAGCCTGTCATTGGATAGGATTTTCCGCCCGATGCCAGAATAATTCTATCAAAAAATTCTTTCCGACCATCAACGATCACTCCGCAGGCTTTGCCGTCATCGATGATGAGATCAGAGACAGTTTTATTGACGATGTCACATCCTGCCTTTCTTGCCGTTTTAAGGAGTGTATCCACCACATCGCCTGCCCTGTCGGACGCCGGAAAGACCCGGTTGCCCCGTTCTGTTTTGAGAGGCAGTCCCTTGGAGGTAAAAAATGCTATCGTATCGGCAGGAGAAAATGCATTAAGGGCACTGTATAAAAATCTGCCGTTAGTAGGAATATTGGCGATCACAGTGTTGACGTCACAATAGTTGGTCAGATTGCAGCGTCCCTTGCCGGTAATGTAGAGTTTTCTGCCTATTTTTTTATTTTTCTCAAAAATGGTAACAGCATCGCCGTGATAAGCGGCAAATATTCCTGCCATCATACCTGCGGCACCGCCGCCGATGACGGCTGTTTTGGTGATACTCAATCAGATGTCCCCTCTTTCTTATGATTTTGGTAGACCTCGTATTCCTGCCAAATATTTTCCAGTTTGCCGAAAGTATCTTTAACGTCATTGTCACGGGTAATGACAGTAGCGACAATAAGAGCATTGATCATACTGAGTGGCGCCACCAGTGAATCGACAACAGAAGCCATATCACTTTTAGCGATAAGGACATAATTAGAAAGTTCGACCAAAGGGCTTGTCATACTGTCCGTGAGTGCAATAACCTTGGCACCCCGCCTGCGAGCGAACGTCATTGCCTTAATAGCAGCATTGGAGTAGCGAGGAAAGCTGATACCGATAATCACGTCCTCCTCACTGATACGGAAAAGTTTTTCATAAATTTCGGATTCTCCGTAGTTGCTGATCACCTTAACATTGTCAAAAATCAGCGAATAATAATATCCCAAAAACGAAGCAAGGGCTGCAGAACTTCTGACAGCAAAAATATAGATTGTTTTAGCGTGAGAGATGGCACTGACAGCCTGTCTGAAATCTTCCTTGGAAGTTTCTTCAATAGTACGCCGTATCTTTTCAATATCGCTGTTAAGGACCGCTTCGAGCACACTTTCATCGGCAATTCTGTTTTTAGTGACATCAATTCTCTGGACAGAAGTCAATTTATCCCGTATCATTTCCTGCATTGCCTTCTGCATTTTGGGATAACCATCGTAACCCAGCTCGGTAGCAAAGCGCACGACAGTCGATTCACTGACCCCCACGGTAACGCCAAGCTTGGACGCCGTCATAAATGCTGCCTTGTCGTAATGCTCGGCAATAAAATTAGCGATCAGCTTTTGCCCCTTGGAAAACTCCGACATATGTTCATTCATAATTGACAACAGATTTTTTGCCATTCCCAACAGCTCCTGTTCATTTTTTACATCAATTCTGTCATAGTGTATATATTATCATTGTATCTCCCGTAGTACAAAAAATCAAGTGCAAAATCCAACGGAAAGCGCTGTGAAACGATTTCCGTTGGATTTTTTTCAAGACAGATTTTGAGAGAACTGATTGCCATTCAGACTAAAAACTCTTTCGGCATTTCCGTGCATAATAAGCTCATATTGTGAAGGCGTAATCATTTCCCTTAATTCGTGAAAATATTCCTGATACAGCGAACGTTGTCCTGTACGGTTGCAGAGATAGGTATTCCGTCCGTCAATCGGATTATCACTGCCGAACAATATTTTTTCAGCACCTGCTTTCTGTAGGAAAGCAAGTGTACTTTCCACGGGAACCCACGTGGTATCACCATATAAATTAGGCAATTTGGCAGCCAGTTCTATCGCTTCTCTATGATCGGTTCCCAGCCCCATATGCACCATCACAAAATCGATTTTAGGGTGTCGTTTTGCCATATGGTATACACGCTGACAGGAGGCAGCATCGCAGCCGCCCGTATGAACAGTCACAGGCAGTCCGTAATGTTCTGCCATCTGTACGAAGGGTTCGGTTTTTGGGGAGTCAAACGGTTCATTGGAATGGTAGGGATGGAACTTGAGTGCCTTGATATATTTACGATTTTTTTCCACCGCTTCATACAAATCATAATCCGCCTTTTCCCGATAAGGTTTGACCCAGACGGCAACACCGATCTTATCAGGATACTCTCGGGAAAAATCCACGGTTTCCTGCAGGCAGTCGATCTGGGAACGTTGATATTTGAGCGGTATCGGGCGAAGAGAATGGTCAAACTCCACTGCATCGAGATTGGAAACAATGCTGTAATCAATACCGTTGTTTTGCATAGAGACGATAACATCCTCCCGTGTCATCACAAATCCTACCATATTACCGATATGAACGTGTGTATCAATGATCATTCTGTCAACCTCCGTTCATTTTTCGGAGAGGAGCTTATTGAGTTCCTCCAGAAAGGAATGAATATCTTTGAATTGCCTGTATACGGACGCAAAGCGGACATATGCCACTTCATCCACGTCCTTAATATATTCCATTGTATATTCTCCAACCGTTTTGGAAGAGACTTCCCCTTCAAGGGTACTGTGGATTTTAGCTTCTACATTATCGACAATATGATCAATTTCCTCTACGGAGACAGGACGTTTTTCAAACGCACGCAAAATACCATTAGTCAGTTTTTCCCGATTATACGGTTCTCTGGAATTATCCCGTTTAATGATCATTACAGGTGTTGTTTCGACCACTTCATAGGTAGTGAAACGCTTGGAACAATGAAAACATTCCCTTCTTCGGCGGATACGTTCTCCTTCATCGGTCGGTCTGGAATCGACGACCTTACTTTCTTCACAACCACAATAAGGACACTTCATACTTTATATTCTCCTCCGTATTCACTGCATACGGCTGTCAGATAGTCGTATGCAGCCCTCAATTCAGACAATTTATCATAGCTGAAACGGTACACTTCTATCATCACATCGCCGTCAAAGCCTGTTTTTTGGACATTGTCAAAAAATTCTTTGTAATCAAAAACGCCGCACCCGGGCAATACACATCGGTCATCCGCCGAAAAATCATTAATATGGATATGTTTCAGACTGCTGCCCATAGCACAAACCATATCAACAGGTCGGATACCGCCGAGATGAGCCTGTTTGATGTCGCATACAAAAGCGGCACTTTGTGGGATCTTTTCTTTCATTTGCCTGACAAAATCAATGCGGTTGCTGATAAAACGATTAACGTTTTCCTGCAAGAGCGTAACACCATATTCGGCGGCCCGCTGCTGCAGGACGGCAAAGCGTCTGAAATACTCTTCAACAGGCAGTGCCGAATGGAAATCCTCTCTCAAACCGTGCAGTACCACTTTTTTGGCACCAAGCCGGGCGGCGGCACGGTAATACATTTCATACAGCCGAACGCCGTCATCAAATCGACGTTCATATGCTGAAAACAGCAAAAACGATTCATAAGAGGACGTAAACGGATGGATTGATCGAACGACAGCACCGTGCCGATCCAACATATCTTTCAGCTGTGCCAGATAAGGCTCTTCCAGTTCGGAAAAAGTATTAAAAAAAATTTCGATGGAGTCAAATCCCCATTGAAGCAGTTCACAAATACAATCCTCTGTCAGCATCGGGTAAAGGCAACCCGTAGAAATTCCTATCTTCATTTCGGCTCACCACTTCGACTGAATTGATGATGGTACATCTTATATTTATCATATAACTTTTTTACATCAAAGTCAAATATTTTATTACATATTCAATAAATTTTAAAAATAGTGCCTGTTATTTTCAAAAAAAAGAAAGATTTTAATTTTCAAGGCCAAAAATTCTTTTTTTCTCCGTAAAAAAAGAATTTTTGGCTTAATATAAAAAATTAATAAAAAATACTTGACAAATTTATTATTTTAGTGTATTATATGAACAGTCAAAGCAACCGGATAAAAAATCAATTATTCGTTGTTTTTGATTCTCCATTTGATTATTCCTTTTCTTTCCTTTTTCCTTTTTTCTTTTTATTCCTTTGAGCAAAAGCACAGAGATACGTTCTCTGTGCTTTTGCTTTTTTGGCGGCAGGAATTTCCATACGAGTACCATAAATATGACAAAAGCAGGTACGTTGTCAGCGTACCTGCTTTTTCTTATCAAGCATTCACGTTAAGAGTCAAAGTCTTTTTGGCGATATTGCCTGCACTGTCCCTGACCTTAACATAAACATCGTATTGACCGGCTGACTGAGGTGTCAGCTCGATGGACGGATCAGTATCGTAATCACGAATGGTTTTCCATACGGTCGTACCCGATTTTTTGACGAGCAGCGTATATTCATAGGAACCGGTTCCTCCGGAAGCCAGTCCCTTGACAATCACACCGGTGCCGAGGGAAATAGTTTCTTTTGTCATTCTGGAATTATTCTCCAGCGGCGTATCTCCGACCTTAACAGTGAACTGTTTACCGACTACCTTACCGGCATTGTCTTTCACCTTGACATACAAAATATATTTTCCTGCCGAGGACGGACAAAAAACCATTTTGGAAGTCGTACTGTAATCAACGGCAGTTGTCCAGTCTGTTTCATCAATTTTTCTGGTCAAGAGAGTATATTGATACGTTCCGGCACCACCTGTTGCCGAACCTTTGACCGTCAGGGCATTACCGAGCATCAAACCGGTTTTGGGAACAGTCGAGGTATTCTCCAGTGCTGTGTCACCGACAAACACCACCAATTTTTTACCGTCAGTTTTACCGGTGCTGTCTTTGACTTTGACATACAAGCTGTATTGACCCGCCGAAGTCGGATTGAATACCATCGAAGCAGAGGAAGCATAATTTCTGACAGTAGTCCAGTCAACGTCAGTGCTTTTCTTAACCTGAAGCATATATTGATAAGAACCGCTGCCGCCGGTTGCCGAACCTTTGACCGTCAGCGTATTACCGAGCATCAGACCTGTTTTGGGAACAGTGGATGTATTCTCAAGGGCAGCACTTGATGTCACCTGTGTGGCATAATTCAGAGCGACCCAGCCATTAGAAGAACCATAGCTTGTATAGCCCCACGTATAGCCCTCGGAAGCCTTCTTTTTAGTGACGGAAATCACGGCCTTATACGGCACACCGCCGACTCTGCTGTAGGAAATACCGGCACCCGAACGCATATTCACACCGTCAGATGAAGTGATTTGCCAATTTTCCTTGACAGAAGTACTGGTATCATCCACCGTCTTGGCACCATTGAAAGAAACGGTTGGGCTGGCTACATACCAATAGGTATCGACATTATCAATGGAAATCAATGCATTAGAAACCTTCATTCTGCCGGAGGGGGTATTTCTGGCAGGATCAGCACAATAGAATACGCCGTCGGTATAATCTGTCAGAAGAATAGCGTGAGGATAATCGTAATCATAAGCCACTATTCCTTCAGGATGCTGTTTGAGTGCATTAATGAGAGCGGTACGAGGTGAGCCGCTGATATATTGATAGGAAACATTGATATTTTTATATTGATAGCTGTGATACATACCGACGCCCTCACACCAAAGGGTAGAGCGGCAAGCATTTTCGGTAACGGATGACCAGTCAGAGTCACCTCTCATCATAGCGGCTCTTCTGAGCATCATTACATTGGAAGCGAGTGTACAGGTAACAGAAGTCTGCTGTTTAACAAAAACCGCTGCATTATTGACATCCGAAAATGATGCGGCATCTGCATCAAGACTGACAACAGGTGAGAACGAAAGAGCGGAGAGCGTGATAGCCCCGCAAACGATTGCCGTAAACAATTTTTTCAAGTTCAAGTTAAAACCTCCATCGTTTTTGTTATCTACTATCATACATTGAAAAACGATGGATTTCAAGCCATTTTGAAAAAAAATTTACATCTTTGTTACTTTTTTACAAAATTTTAACTTTTCAAAAGAACTTTCGTTCTGCCGACCTGTTTTTTCCATTTTTCCCACGTCAACGAATAGAACAATTATATCTCGGTAATGGTAATTTTATTAAATTCAATATTGCCCTGACGATGCACAATATCCTTAACGCTGATCGCAGTGGCATCACTGAGTGTTCCTTTTGTTACGATCACAGTACAAGTTTGATTGTTAATGGCAACCATACATTCTTCAAAGCCTTTTGTTTTAATTTCGGCTTCAATATCTCCTTCCGCCTTGATGGTCTTAGCGAGCAAATCAGCGGCTTTGACTGCCTCCTGCTTGGCACTTTCAGAGCTGGACGCCGACTCGATAATTTCCGAAAGGCTTTCAATAGATTTTTCCTGATTTTTGTCACGCTTGGCTTTTTCGCTGACAAAAAATTCCTGTTGTTCTTTAGAGAGCGAGGTGTTCACCTCAGAACTGTCGGTCGGTTGAGCAGAGGTGCTTTCCGAAACGGATTTTTGAGAAGTTTTCCCTTTGTCAGCTGACCCGTCAGACAGCTCTGTATTGACATAGGTCGTTTGCCCGAGCTGCTTAACGGAGGAACTCACCGAAGAAGAATCTGCCACTTTGACAGGCTCATTTCCTGCAAACTGCCAGTTCAGATAGACGGCTGCTCCCAATGCTACCACCATTGCTGCAATCACCAGTTGTCTTTTTCCGAATGTCATTCTTATTTCCTCCCGTCAAGAATTCATTTTGGTAACACAAATATGTGCATCGGATATATTCAGTGCCGCACTGACTGCCGACACCACACGGGCACATACTTCCCTGTCGTCACCTCCGTCACACACCACCAGTACTCCTTTGATGGCAGGCATCAGCTGACCAACAGTCAATGCTTTTTCGGATCCGTCTTTCTGCCGCATCACGATACAGGTTTTCTTTTCATTGCTCTGTTTATCGGCATTTTCGTTGGCGGTGCCCTTGGCAGAGGTTTCTTTCTGCTGATAATCGTTATCGGTGGCGTAAATATTACGCACCGTCCCGTCCAGCGTCAACATAATTTTGGTACGCCCTACCCCGTCAATACTGGCAAGCATATTGCCCAGTTCCTCACAAAGCTCATTACGGTATTGTGTGATGTCGATGTCTGCCGCTGCTGCCGCAGACACTTCCCCACTGCTGCTCTCGGAAGAGGAGGAACTCATCGTGGATGATAAAAACAGGAGAGCGATACCGGCAATCCCCACAAAAACAATGAGTTTTAACAAAGCATCTTTTTTGAGCAGTACGGAGAGCCAATTTTCTTTTGGCAGGGTATCAGCTGCATTTTGCTGTTCGTCTTTCATCGTCAACATCTCGTTCCTTTCGTTCACGGAAATCAACTTTCTCCGGCAGTTCTTAGAAGAAGAACCCTTTTTCCACTGAGAAAGGGTTTGAGTCCCCTTTCCTAAAACCGCTGAACTTTCATCGCAGGCAGTATCAATCGCTGCTTACTGCTGTCACTGTTTTGATGGAAAGCTTGTCTTTCAGGATCTGTTTCACACGGTTGGCACGATAACGATCCTTTTTGTGCAGCGTCACCTCTGCCGTTATTAATGATATGCACGAACGGCTGTCAATATCCATATTGACCGTGACCTGTGCAGGTGTAATTCCGCTTTCAGCAAGGGTTTTACTGACTAGTGTCACCAGTTCCCGACGCAGCAGTTCTTCTCTTTGTACATTAATGTCCTCAGCAAAACGGGGACTGTCTGGAATTTCAGGAAGAATACGTGTTATATCTCCCACTGCATTTTGAAGCGGCATCACCAGCACGCACAACATAAACATCCCCAATACCCATCTGATCGTCCGCTCCATCCGTGTATTGGTAACCATTAATTCTACGACACAGCATATCACGGCACTGATCGACAACGCCACCGCCCATTTTTCAAGTTCCACGTTCATTCTCCTTTTATCCAATCAGTAAAATGACCACCGTAGAAATGATGAGTACTGTCAGCACACAAAGCAGTAATGCCAACATCATCGCTACTGCTTTAGAAACGGTACGCAAGAGCTTTGTCATTTGTGTAATGCCCAGAATATCCGCTGCTGACGACAGCAGAAACAACGAAAATTGCCAGATGATACATTCTGCTGCTACGGGCAGAAAAATCACACCTGCCGCTATAATGACAAATACGCCTGCCCCTGATTTCAATAATTCCAGACTGCCGCTGAACACGGTCAGTGCTTCCCCCAATACACCCCCTACCACGGGAACAAAGGAACTTACCGCAAACCGTAACGCCCGTTTGCTGACATTGTCCATAGACGAAGTAACGACCGTTTGCAGAGAAATAACAGTAACGAAAATAGACATTGCGAACACGATAATCCATTTGGCAACCTTGTATAACGACTCACATAACGCCGACAGGTTCATTTTCGGTGACAGCGATGATGTCACCGTCAACGCAAGGTAGGCATTCATCATCGGTGCTGCCAGTCGGGATGATACAATCGAAATCATCTGTGCTGCTCCCATCATCAAACTGTAATAGGATGAACCTGCCACTTCTTTTCCCGATGACACCATCAATCCCGACATAATCGGAATGTACAGCAGCATAAATCCCGATGCTCCATTCAGTACTTCCGTCAGCCTCCCGATGGTTCCGCACAGCGGAACGATCACCGCCGTAGATACACACATCGTCCCCACAGCATTCACTATTGTATTCAGCCGACGCCCCGAAAGCGTTGCACTGCATCCTTCCAGCATAGAACACAACAGCATAATTCCCAGACAAACTGCCATTCCTGTCAACGGAGTCTGTCCTGCTATTTCTGCGGCAGAAATGATTTCATTGATAACACTGCCAAAACGTATTCCCATCACAGAATCATAATTAGCAGAAGTAATCCCCATACGTTCCAGACTTTTTTTGGTATTTTCAGGAAGGCTGCCAAACAGTTCCGATGCCCCCGATACTGCGGTCTGATCGTGATAGATTTCCTCAAACGATAAGGAACTGTCCTCCTCTGCGGCATTCACAGGCAGTGAAAACAGACCTATCGCTATGACCGATAATACACAACACAAAAATCGTTTGATATAGTTCATTTTTATTGCCCCGACAGCAATCCTGACGCTATGGTAAGAATATTTTCCATCAGCGGCAGTGCCAGTATCATAATAGTAATTCCCGATGCCAATTCCACTTTTGCTGCTAAGGAAGCGTGTCCTGCCTCTCTGCACGAGTCGGCGGCAAACTGGCAAACAAAACAAATTCCTACCGATTTAAGCAAAACAGCCAGATAACCGCTTTCTATGCCTGCCTTTTGTATCCACACATTCATTTCGTTCAGCACCGGGGTAATCTCGGACAAAATCTCTATCAGCAGGATGACGCCTGCACTCACGACAATAACAACCGATATTTCGGGAGAATATTTCTTCAGTGCCACTGCACCAAAGGCGGCTGTCAGTGCTATCGCCAGTACAGAAAACAGCCCTGTACCACTCATCAAAATCCGAACAGCGTTTCAATCGTGGTAAACAAATTAGCGATCTGCTGCACCAGTATCAGCAATACCACGATCAGTCCTGCCAAAGTCGTCATCATTGCCTGTTCCTCACGTCCCGAGCGTGAAAGAACCAGACTTAATACCGCTACAATAATTCCTATTGCTGCTATTTTAAAAATCAGCTCCACATTCATCATATTCGTTTACGCTCCCTGCGGAACATCCCGCTGTCGATGCATTCCATTCTCCTGCATTTTCAAATGATAAGTACCGTCACCACCACTCCGACAAACATTCCTACAATACGACTGATACGCCGTTTGGCGTCAAGATCGGCTTTCAGCTTGTCCAGATGATCCCGTATCAGACTAATATGCAGTTCCAGCTTCTGTACTTCGCCGTCTACATCTCCTGTACCGAATCCGTTTCCGAAAGCATTGATTTTCTCACGGTCGCAGCGGTTCAACATCAGCCCTGTATTTTTCCTCTCAAACGCCTGCCGCCACGCCCTGTCGAACGGTATGCCTGCCTTTAACTGCTCTGCCGCTCCCCTTAAAATGGGACAGAGCATCGGACGAATGTCTTCCCCTATCAAAAGTTCTGCGGCAGGTACTGCCGCATAGGCTATTCTTACCTTGGTGCTTGTCAGAAAAAATAAGTATTCTTCCCAGAATTTTACTCGTTTCACGGCAATGCGTGACACATAGACTCCGCACATCGTACCACACATGATCACTAATATTCCTCCGATGAACTTTACAATCAACATTTTACACCTCGTCAAATTCTCTCATAGCTTCGTATTTTACACGGTCTGTCAGGTGAGTCCAACATAATGATCGTTTTAAAGGCTCCTGTTGCCAACAAACCAGCAGTCTGCCTTCGTTTCATCAGACTGTCAAAGTCGGCGGCGTGCAGAGTGGCTATGACATAAGCTCCTGAATTCAGGCTCATCGTCACACTTTGACAATCTTCATCTGTTCCCAATTCGTCACAGATAATAACCTGCGGCGACAAGGAACGTACTGCCTGCATCATTCCCTCTCCTTTTGGATACCCGTTGAGAACATCACATAATCCCATATCACAATAGGCTGCCCCTTTATACGTACCCGACAATTCCCCCCTTTCGTCAATCACCGCCGTTTTATAAATTTTACAGCCAATTCCCATTGACAATCGGTACGCCATATCCCGCAACAACGTTGTTTTGCCGCTGGACGGCATTCCTGCCAGTAATATTCCTCCTTCAAGCGGACAAATCTTTTGGATTACTTCCTCCGCCGCTCCCAAAACCTGTCGGGCAATTCGGATATTCAGCGAGGAAATATCCGTTACTGTTGCTATCTTTCCGTCGCTCAGCGATGCTGTACCGCATATGCCCACACGATGACCGCCCTGAACCGTAATATAACCGTTTTTGATCTCGTTCTGATGACTGTACACCGAGTAGCTGCATACCCGTCTGAATGTGTCGTAAATGTGCCTTTGTGTAACGATAGCCGCCCTTTCCCCTGCAGAATACAGTATCTTGCCGCTGCTGTCTGTAAAAAGTGTATCACTGCCGTAAGAAAACGCCAGTGGTTTCTGTGAACGCAGCCGTATTTCTTGAATTAGATGTTTCTTGCTGTCAGGTATTTTGCCGACCATCTCTTGCAGTTCGTCACACAATATCTCTGCGGCTGACTGAAAACTGTCCATTTTCTCCGTCATTGCTGACTTCCTTTCATTTTTGTTTGGTAATTCATATTAAGCAGGCGGCTGTTTTATGCTATCACTTTACACTTATTTCGGATGCTCTTCGTGAAATAGTATTTGCTCATTGGTAAAAGAAATGATATAATGAAAAAAATTGAAATTGGAAAGGAGATCGAAAGGATGGACTTCAATGGAATGGACTTCGATTTTTGGCTGGAAATACAAAATCTTCTTTATCACGAAAAGTACACAGAAGTCATTAATTTGATCGAACAGGAATATGAAGATGACGACATTCCCGCACCAATGATCATTTACCTTGCCCACGCTTACAGCTGCACCAATAATAATATCACCGCACTGGCACTTCTCGACGAAATCGCTGATGAGGTCGAAGAAGACGATCTCGATTACCACTTTGAACTTGCCCACTGCTACTATTCTTCTCACCGATACCGCACAGCACTTAATGCCGTACGCAAATGTCTGGAAATCGATGACACTTTCCTTGATGCATGGATCTTAATGTGCTATATTGCCCTTGAACGAGAAGATGAACCGCTGTTCCTCGAAGCCTCTGAAAAAGCCAAAGAAATCGACGCCAAAGCGTGGGAGGAATGTTTCGGCGAACATTCTCCCGAACCTGTCTATATGTATGAACGGGAAGAATCCGCTTGTCTGCTCGATCACATCGTAAAGTATTTCGGCACGATCAGTCAGGTGACCAAGCCAAAAACAGATTATCCTGCCAATACGATCAACGTATTGTATCTGCCTGCCAATGATACCAAAGAGTATGCCACTCTCGTTACCGTGGGTACAGGTGCTTATCGTGCCAATGTTCCTCCCGAGATCAATCAGCCCGGTATGGACAGAATTGAATTGGTCGCTTATCTGCCGCCCGATTGGGATATTAATAAAGACGACATCCGCTATTCATGGATCGTTGACTATCTGGCAACACTTGGCTATATGATTCAAAGCGAAGATACTTGGTTCGCTAAAGGACATACCATTTCTAACGGCAGCTCCTTTGCTCCCAATACCAGACTCAACGGTGCTATTATTGATGATCTGCATTTCGTTGATCCCAAAGCACGGCAATGTCAGCTGCCTAACGGCGAACTGGTCACTTTTTACCAATTTATCCCCATCTACGAAGAAGAAATGGTCTACAAAATCAACCACGATGATGAGCATCTGTTCCAACGCTTATACGAAAAACTCGGCAACAGCTATCAGAAAGCCATCGACATTTACCGTCTCAGTGCCTGCTCCACCACCCAAGAAAAAAAATGGGCTATCCCAAAGAGCAGCATTGAACCTATTCTGGAATGGTCGGGTGCCGACGGCTGCTTTGCTACCGATAAGATCCTCGTGGAACACAGGCGGATCGGCTTTATGTACCGTGAAACACCTGAAAATAATACCGACAGTGGATGGCGTTTTATGGCAGGTGATGAAACAGAAGAATATATGAACGATACCAACAATATGGGCATTTATAATCTTAATACCTTATGCAACTACGATATTGATATTATAGATTATCTGGACAGCCCTGTCGGTACCGCTTTCTTCCGTGATAAAAATGGTGAATTTATTAAATGCAAACTTTAAGAGGTGGCTATTTTGGATCGTACACTATCAATCGAACATAGCATTATTACAAAATATAAAAAAACATTGTTTCATCCATTGATTGGAGCCGTTAAGGATTATGAATTGATCAGCCGGGGAGATAAAATTGCCGTTTGTATTTCCGGCGGCAAAGACTCTATGCTGCTTGCCAAGTTGATGCAGGAGCTGTCCCGTCACGGTGATTTTCCGTTTGAGATGGAATTTATCGTGATGGATCCCGGCTATCATCCCCTTAACCGTCAAAAAATCATTGACAATGCCGCTGTTCTGGGTATTCCTATCACTCTGTTTGATACGGACATTTTTGGTGCGGTTATCAATGTTCGGAAAAATCCGTGCTATCTGTGTGCCCGTATGCGGAGGGGGCATCTCTATCAACAAGCACAGCAGCTTGGCTGCAATAAAATCGCTTTGGGACATCATTTTGATGACGTCATCGAAACCATCCTGATGGGAATGCTCTATGGGGCACAGGTACAAACTATGATGCCTCGCATTAAAAGTACCAACTTCCCCGGAATGGAACTTATCCGCCCGATGTATTACATCAGAGAAAAAAATATCATCTCGTGGAAAAATTATAACCATCTCGATTTTTTGCAGTGCGCCTGCCGCTTCACTGAGCAGAATGCTGCCATTGATGGTATCGGCACCTCTAAACGACAGGAAATCAAACATCTGATACAGGAACTGAAAAAAACAAATCCCCAGGTTGAAATGAATATTTTCCGCAGTGTGGAACGGGTCAACCTCAGTACCATTATCGGATATTATGATGACAAGGAAGAACACAGCTTTCTTGAAAAATTCCGTTAACGAAAGCGTGGCGTAACTTTTGACTTTCACAAAAAAATTAATGACACATCCTCTGTGTACAGCAGCAGTGGCTGTATTCTGTACCATTTTATGGGGAACAGCGTTTCCTTGTATCAAAATCGGCTATGAACTGTTCCGTATAGAAAGCGGCGATATTCCTTCCAAGTTAATTTTTGCGGGAGGACGCTTTTTTCTCGCCGGTATCATCGTATTGCTGTGCGGGTTGTTGACACGTGACCGCCATCGAATTCATCTCCGCCGAAAAGATATGGCTCCTATCCTTGTGCTGAGTTTCTTCCAGACCTTTATGCAGTATTTACTGCTATATATCGGTATCGTCCATATTACCGGAACCAAATCCTCTCTGCTGACTTCGGTTGCCGCTTTCGGCTCGGTTCTTCTCTCTGCCGCTGTCTTCCGAAGCGACAGACTTACTTTAAAAAAAACGGTCGGATGTATCATAGGAGTCATCGGTATTTTGGTGATGAACCTTAACGGTGATCAGTCTGCCGGTTTCACTCTGACAGGAGATGGTCTGGTTATTTTGTCCAACCTGTCAGGAGCAGCCGGAAATGTCATCAGCAAAAAAATTGCTGATGACAGAAGTCCTGTACAAATCGCCGGATGGCAGCTTTCCTTCGGTGGTCCGGCACTAATTCTGACCGGATGGGTGCTGGGGGGCAGATTGACTTTCTACGACAGCAACTGTTGGCTGATGCTGCTCTATCTGGCGGCAATGGCGGGCATTGCCTTTATGTTATGGACGATGCTGCTGTTTTATAATGACGTCAGCCGCATTGCCGTCTATAATCTGCTCATTCCCGTATTCGGCACTATGTGGTCGGGAATATTCCTCGGTGAAAATATCTTCACTCCTGAAAATATACTTTCACTGCTGCTCGTTTGCTCGGGCATTTTCCTCGTTAATTTTACATCAAGGAGAACTGATACTAATGAAATCACTGCCTCTTGAAAAAGCATTTCTCATTCAGCCGCTCTTTACCGATCCTACCGACAGCTGCACCGCAAGCTGCTTTGAAGGCACTATGGGACAAGCATTTGCCGATGACCCCTTTGCTCCTACGATCGCTGCCGTCACCCTCGGAGAATATATCTACATAGAAGGAGCCGCCAACAACACCTTTCTCACAGAGGCGTTTGACTATGCGGTACAGCACCGTCTGACCATCGTTACCCTCAACCACGAAATCAGCCGCTACTTCAAAACACAATATCGGGATCACCTTGTGGTAAAAACACGGTATCGTATGTACACTGTTCCCGAACCGGATGTCAGCGCACTGCTCGGATATATCCGCAGCGTTCCGCCCCAATATGAACTCAGAAAAATCGACTCTTCCATTTATCATCAGCTACTGCAATGCGATTGGTCAAAATACTTTGTCGCTAACTTTAAAAATGATATTGACTTCTCCAACAACGCTTTCGGATGCGTAGCAATGTATAAAGGCAAACCTGTCAGCGGTACGTCCTGCTATTCCTATTATCGCAGCGGCTGTGAAACCGTTGTGGCAACCGCATCCGAACACAGAAGAAAGGGACTGGCTCTGGCGTGTTCCTCTGTCTTTGTCACAGAATGTCTGCGTCGGGGAAAAATTCCCCATTGGGACTGTGCCAATGAACGATCTCTGGCGTTGGCTCAAAAACTCGGTTACCGACTGTATGAAACATATGAGGGACTTTGTGTATCATCGTGACTGCCTTTCCTACATTCCGTATCTTCATAGAACCATCTCACACAAAAGGAGAGAACCTTTTTTCATAAAAGTGTTCTCTCCTTTTTGATATACAAATTAGTTTTATGAATTTTATATAATAAATATTGATTTTATTGCAAAACTTATGGTAAAATAAGAGTGTTGCCTAACGTTCCATAAATGATAGAAATGGAGGATGTTATCGAATGATGAACCAATGGAAAATAAGCAAACGTTTCCTTGCAATTTCTCTTGCCGCTTTGACTCTCGCTGCCTACAGCAGTACCGCCCTTCCTCAATATACCGGAACAGCGTTTTCACTAAAAGTATCTGCCGCTGTCGATGAGGATGACTTTGAGTATGAAGAAAATAATAATCTTCTGACCATTACAGGCTATACAGGAGAAGCGGCTGACCTTGTTATCCCTAAGTATATCAAAGGGAAAAAAGTAAAATATATCGGTGACAGTGCTTTTGAAGCCTGCCCCTACATAGAACGGGTCACACTCCCCAATACCGTTGTTTCTATCGGAGAAGGAGCCTTTTATAACTGTACGAGTCTGGAAGAGATCAATATTCCCGAAAAAGTGACCAAAATTAAAGAGGAAGCTTTTTATAACACAGCCCTCACCGAAATCATTATTCCCAACAGTGTAAAAATATTGGGTGCCGGAGCCTTTAATAATTGTTCTGAACTGGAAACCGTCACTTTATCCAAAAATATCACCGTGATCAACGACTCCACCTTTGAAAACTGCATTTCTCTGACAAACATTACCGTTCCTTATGGCGTAACAAAACTCGGTGACAGTGCCTTTGCCAACTGCTGCGAACTAACAGGGATCTCTCTGCCTGTCAGCATCACCAAAATGGGAGAAAGTGTATTTGAGGACTGTGAAAACCTGAAAGCTATTACGATCCCTAAAAAAGTGACCGTTATCAGAGAAAGTGCGTTTAGCTACTGTACCAGCCTCAAAAACATTAAAATTCCGGAAAATGTAAAAACGATCGAATCTCGTGCGTTTGCCAACTGCGATAATCTGGTGACTGTTAAAATTCCCAAAGCTACCACCCAAATCGACTATTCCTCTTTTATCTGGTGCGAAAATCTTCAAAATATCTTTGTAGACACTGAAAATACTGCCTACTCCTCCAAAAACGGTGTCCTTTTTAACAAAGCCAAGACTTCTCTTCTGCATTATCCCGAAGGCAAACCCGATACTTCCTATACACTGCCCTCTACAGTCAAAACAATCGGCAAACAAGCTTTCGTCAACAGTCAAAACCTTGCCAAAGTTATTCTCAACAACAGAATGACAGAAATTGGTGAAGGTGCCTTTTATCGATGTGCCCATCTTTCCGAGATCAATTTCCCCAACGGAATAACAGAAATTGAGGGAATGGCATTTACAGGTTGTGACAGCCTGACTTCTGTTGACCTTCCGCAGACAATGAACTTTATGTCAATGTCGGGTCTGGGATTTAAGGCCAACGGAGATAAAGTCGAAGGATTTACTGTCAAGGGTCCCAAAAACTCTCCCGTTCACGATTATGCTATTGAACATTCCTTCCGTTTTGTTGCTAAGGCAGCGTACGCCGATGCGATCACCCTTTCCACCTCTGCTTTCACGATAGAACAGGGACTCTCCGAACAGCTTTACGTTAACTATACGCCCTCCTTTACTACTGTTCGTTCTATCAAATGGACCAGCTCCAAACCGGGTGTAGCTACTGTATCCAACGGAAAAGTCACTGCTGTCTATCCCGGTACCACTGTCATTACCGCTGCTACTTCCAACGGCAAAACTGCTTCCTGCACAGTAACGGTCAAACGTGCCCCCAATCCGGACAATATTACCCTCAATATTTCACGCACGTGGATCGGCGTTAACGAAAAAATCAAACTAACCCCCACCATTACCCCCGAAAATGCCAACAACAAAACGGTTTCCTGGTCAACAAGTGACGGCTCGGTTGCTACGGTAGATTCCAACGGCAATGTAGTCGGCAAGAAGGCAGGCACCGCCACGATTACTGCCAAGACCGCCAACGGCAAAACCGCTAAGGCGACCATCTATGTACAACCTCCGGCAACAGGCATTACCATCGACCCAAAATCACTGGTCATCAGAGTAGGACAGTCTTATCAGCTGAAAAGCCACGTTGACGCAGGAACGGCTTCTTATAAAAGAGGCTGGACCTCCAGTGACAACAGCATTTGTTACACCAGCGGTTCAGGATTATTGACGGGCAAAAAAGTCGGAATTGTTACCATTACCGTAAAAACTTACAATGGAGTTACTTGCTCTATCCCTGTCAAAGTCGTCAATTAAGCCTGCTGCTCTCCATTAAAAAATCGGCTTACCTTATAATGGTGAAGCCGATTTTTTGTCGTTTGAATATACTGTTTTTCATAAATACCGTGTGCTGCTTTCCGTCAACAGGTATTCCGCTACTCCGTTACGGTCACTTCTGCCGATGATCTTATCGGCGTATTGTCTGACTTCTGCTACGCAGTCCTCTACAGCTATGCCTACATCTGCTATTTTCAGCATATCAATATCGTTCAGATTATCTCCGAAAGCTACTATTTTGTCTGCACCGACCAGTTCCTTTACTTTCAGCACACCGTTTGCTTTGGTGGCGTTCACACTGAATACCTCCAAAAAATACAGATCAGAATAATTATCACTGTACAAGGTTGCCTTGGCAAGCGGTAATTGCTGAATTTCTCGATAAATCGGCAATAATCGGTCGTATTGGTCTACCATTGTGAAATAAATCGCTTTTTCATCATCGGTGACCGTAATGTTGTCCTTTTGGCAAAAGCTTTTATAATCATTGTCCTTGCGTGCTTCAAAAAAATTTTGCTCTACTTCATTGCTCAAACGCTCAAATTCAACATTGATGCCACAGTCACTATCAAATTTATACACAAACGACATTCTGTCATATTTTTTCAATATCCCGATAATGTCATTTGCCGTTTTGGTATCCATCGGCATACAGTCAATATATTGTCCGACAGCAAAGTCATAAATCAGAACACCGTTCAGCTGCACACAGGGTACACGGATATGAAGATCACTGAGTATGTCCACACTCGACTGACTTCTTGCCGTAGCAACGGAAAACAACATTCCTTTATCAATCAAATCTCGTATAATTTCTTTGGTATACGGGGTGAGCTTCGCTGTGCTGTCCAGCAGTGTTCCGTCCAAATCGGAAATATACAATGTTTTCATAGCTTATCGTACCTCAGAATAATAGTAGGTAATATCAGCAAGAATAAGAGTTTCGCAATCCGTAAAAGGCTTAGTGGAAAAATATCCCTTATTTTGTCTGCCGTCATTCATATAGATCATTCCTTCTCCCTCGGGCTTGCCTTCCACAAATATTCCCGTATAGCGGTGGTCGGAATACAAAATAGTACCGCTGCCGTCAGGCATACCATCTTTTAGTCTGCCCGTGTAAATACCCGAAGTGCTGCCATTGGTAATCGGCTTTTCAATAATATACTGCGGTGTCCTGCGGTACAGCTCATATTCAGTATCTTCCAATTCTTTACACAGTGGTAAGGTCGGCAGTTCCTTAAGAACTACTTTCATCGGTTTTTCCTGCTTGCCATCCTTAAAAATACCCTCAAACTGCTTTTCGCAGGATGCCATAAAGCTGCATCCCATACCATTACGCATCTTGTCACGCACGCCGCCGTAATAAGCCAGTTGTCCATCGTTGGTATATTCGCACATATAAACAAGCGTATTTTCTTTATAGAGAGATTTACGTATTACTTTATGGTTTTTAATTTCATTGATTCTGCCATTTCTCATACCATCCTCGAACATTCCCACAAAGCGTACTTCTCCGTCACGGTATAAAATGCCGCTGCCATTATAACGATCATTGTTCCACAGTCCACGGTAAATGATCTCGCCTTCCTGAAATTCTACTCCGTAGCCACATCGTTTTCCTTTCACAAAGCTGCCGGAATAAACACATCTGCCGTTTTCAAAAAGTTTTCCTTCGCCATTATAAAAGGAATGTTCGAACTCTCCTTCGTAAAGCTTTTCACCATCACGATACTCAATTCCTCTGCCGCTGCGATGCATATTCATCCATTCGCCACAGTAAACAAGCTTCTTATCTTTTGTATATTCATTAAATATTCCCGTGGGTTCTCCATCTACAAATCTGCCTTCCACATAACCGCCGTCATCGGAATACAATCTGCCCGAACCGTTATAGGTATCGTCCACAAAGCTGCCTTGATAAATCACCTTTCCCACACTGTCGGTCAGCGTACATTTGCCATAAGCCTTTCCATTTTTAAAACTGCCTTTCAGGATACTGCCGTCATCCATATGGAGCGTTCCTTCCCCGTCATATAGATTGTTCAGCCATTTTCCCTGGTACGCAACAGTTCCATCAGGATAATAGGAAGTACCGCTGCCGCTGCGTTGATTGTTGGTGTATTCACCGGTATAAAGCAGATTACCTTCCCCGTCAAATTGAGTACCTGTTCCCAGGAACTCTCCCTCCTTGTACTTACCGACAAAAAAGGTTCTGTCCTCATCATTATAGGTAATGCCTGCCCCATTTCTCTTACCGTCATTGACATAACCTGCATACAGCATCCTGCCCTTACTGTCAAAGCTTGCTCCGACATTCACAGATTGGTCCTCTTTCCACTCTCCGATAAAAGCACTGCCGTCTGTGGGAGAAAAGGCAACACCCAGACCTTCCCGCTGATTATTTTTCCAGTTGCCCGTATAACAGAGTTTGCCCGATTTATAATAATAAACGCCAAAACCATTTCGTTTATCGTTAAGATATTGACCTTCATAGGCGGTATCTCCGTTTTTCATCACGGTTCTTCCTTTGCCGTTCCGCTTGCTGCCGTCCAAGTCACCAAAATAATAATATTGTCTGCCTCCCGCTTCGATGATCTGTTTGTCGATCATCTCGTACGGACATTCCGAAGAAAAACCGCATGTACTTTGTAAAGGTGCTGCTTCTTCGCTTTCCTGTCCCTCTGTTTTTTGGCTGCGATGCGGCGTTATAATCGGTTTCTGTTCATCAGCTGCTTCTGCTGCGGATGCCGATAAAGCCTGTTCCGGCACAGACTCCTCCGGCTGTGCCAGATGAAACGCTGCAAAAGCGGAGGAAAAATCTTCGTTTTTCCGCTTTTTGTTCTTATGTTCTTCCTTTTTATGTTCCGATTTTTTTGGTTCCTTATGCGGTTCTTCCGATACTTTTTCGGTGGGAGCAGTGTTTTTTGTCGTTGAAAGCTTATCGGAACGGGAAGAAGTTTTTGGTTCTCTGGGTTCTGCTTGGTCGATTGCAGACAAAGTTTCTTCTTTTTTCTGCGTCTGGCTGCGAACGGTATCTATATCAATATTATTTTTCTTGGCGATCTGTTCGATTTGTGCAAAGAAATCTTCGTTCGTATCCGGTTGTTCGTCAACAGGCTTTCCGTCGGAAATACGGATCTCTGTACTGTTTTTCAAGCTGAATGCCGACTTGCTTTTGTCATCCAGCTTAGAGCTGTCAATAACAAAAGCAGGAGTAACTGGTTCACGTGTATCGGAAAGCGTTGTTTCTTCGGTTTCTTCTGCCCTCTTTTCTTTTTCCAGGAGTTTATCAAGTGCTTTTCTTCTTTCCTTAAACTCCTCATTCGTACAATAATAAAAGCTGCCCGAGCTGGTAACGCAATAAACACGAGGCTCGTTGACAATGACATTCAGCTTTTCGGTAAGCTTTTTATCCAGTGAGATATTGAACGGATACAGGGTATCGGTTCTGCCGTTACGTACTTTTCGCAGAATAATCGGCTGTTCATCGTCAGTGGAAGGAAACAGTACAAAAATTGGCGAGGAACGGTCACTTAAAGAAAAAAATTCTGTTTTGAGCCACAAATGCTGATTATTAAAGAATGTTTTTTTGATGGGATGATGCTCAAAATCGGTCGTTTCGACAAAATATCCCTCCGCATCCGGCACTACACGTTCTATTTGCACAGAACCTTTCAGTTTCTTGAATTTAAGAGGCTGACCCGCTTCCAAATGGTAAAGGTAGCGAAATGTTTCATAAGGTGTTTTGAGGGTACTGCGGCTGTGCTGTGTGACACCGGTCTCAAAATATTTTTTTCGGGCACTGCAAAGAATATCACTGCCGTCGCAGAGTTCCGAGTCAGTGCTGTACACTCCATAATATATCAGATTTTTGTCAACATTCTGCAGCAATACATAATCCATCATCAACAAGCCCTTTCACATTTAAGGAATTTTTCATTTCATACCATCATTACATTATTCGTGATATGATGATCGCACTATTCTCCTTTATAATCATACAATAAAATTCGACCAAAATCAAGACAGGCAGCACAATTCCGACAAACTTGTCTTTAGAAAAATAGAAAATATTCACTTCGGAAACAATTTCCGTGAATAACTGATAACATTGATTTTCTCGGCAAAAAACAAATGCAGTATTTTATTATTGGACGAAATGTGTTATAATATGATATACCATTGTATGGAAAGAGAGGAATCACAGATGTATTTCCAACTGCTCGACACCGCTGACGACAATCTTCTTTCTGTCGATAACGTTTCTGAACAATTATCACTTGCACAGCGTTGGCTTCAACATTTATACGAATGGTGTTTGGAGCACCTTTCCAGCTTCATTGCCGCTTGCACCATATTTCTCATTGGATGGTGGGTCACCAAACTGATATGCAAAATCTTTGTCAAAGCAATAAAAAAAAGTAAAGCTGATTTGACAGTGATTAGCTTCTTAAATTCCATTATCAATGTAGCGTTAAAAATCATCGTCATTATTCTGGTGCTTTCCACATTAGGATTTGATGTGACAACGCTGATCGCTGCTATCAGTGCCGCAGCCGTCACCATTGGTCTGGCACTCAAAGACAGTCTTGCCGATGTCGCAAGCGGTACACTCATTATTATTAACAAAAAATTCAAAACCGGTGACTACCTCGAAACAGAAGGTTTACAGGGCAAGGTAGAAAAAATTGAAATGATGTATACCACACTGCGTACATATGATAACAAAAAAATTATGATCCCCAATTCACGACTGGCATCCAATAACATTACCAATTATTTTGTTCTGGAGCATCGGCGTATTGACATCACTGTACCCGTCAGCTACCATACCGATATTGACAAAGCACGAAAGGTAATTTTTGAAATAATGAACAAAAACCCTAAAGTGCTTCACGAAATGAACAACAAAGTAGCTGTTAACGAGTTTGGCGAAAGCAGTATCAATCTGATGGTCTGGGTGTGGTGCCAAGCCGATAACTATTGGGTACTAAAGGATGAAATGTACGAAAGCATCAAAAATCAGTTTGACAAACACGGTATTGAAATACCGTTTAATCAGCTTGATGTCCACCTTAGTAAAAGTCAGCCACCAACAACGAAATAAAGGAGATTTTTTATGATTTTAGCAGTAGACGTAGGCAATACCAATATTGTATTCGGCGGCATTGAAAACGGTAAGACCGCTTTTATTTCACGCCTCAGCACCGATACTGGCAAAACCGAAGATGAATATGCCATCCATATCAAAATATTGATCGAACTCAATCATATGCATACCGATCAGTTTGAGGGAGGGATTATTTCCTCCGTTGTACCTCAGCTCAGCGGTATTTTGGCAGCTGCCCTCAAAAAGGTAACAGGACACGAACCTCTGATCGTAGGTCCCGGTATCAAAACCGGTCTGAATATCAAAATCGACAACCCTGCCCAGCTTGGCAGCGACAGAGTAGTGGGAGCTGTTGCCGCCATCGCTTTCTATCCCAAACCGCTGATGGTCATTGATATGGGTACCGCAACTACCATTTGTGTGGTAGACAAAAATTCCTGCTACCGAGGCGGCATTATTGCTCCCGGTGTGCGTGTTTCAATGGAGTCTCTGACCACTCACGCTGCATTATTACAGAGTATCAGCATTGAAGCCCCCAAAAAGGCAATCGGTACCAATACCACCGACTCCATGCGTTCCGGCACCGTATTCGGCAATGCAGCTATGATTGATGGTCTGATCGACAGAATGTGCGAAGAAACAGACGGCACACCTACCATTATTGCTACCGGCGGTTTATCTTCCAAGATCATCCCTTACTGCCGTCATAAAATTATTCTGGATAATGAACTTCAGCTCAAGGGTCTGCAAATCATTTATGATAAGAACCAGTAACATTTTCCTCCGCCTCTATAAACAGGAGTTCTCTCGCGCGCAGAGACGAGCAATTGGTTCTTGTTCGATAAAATAACGGTTTCTATAAGATGCCCCTCTCTTGGGAACAAAATTGTCATTATTTTCATCAACAACAAACGCCGTCAAAGCAACGTTATATTGCTTTGACGGCGTTCTTTACTTCCGAATAAAATTATTTGGAAGTTTTTCTCTTGGATGATTTGAAAACAACAAACGCTACAAGTCCTGCTGCTGCAAAGATAATAGCGATCATCATAACAGGGGTATGATCACCTGTTGTTACCGGTGTTACTGTGGAAACAGCAACCGGAGTGGATGTTGCGGCAGAAGTAGCTGCCACTGATGCCTTGGAAGCAGAAGAACCAGCTGAGCTTGCCTGCGAAGCAGTTTTGCTGCTCTGATCTGAAACGGAGCTGGTACCGCTTACCTGTGAAGACTTGCTGGTATCGTCCTTGGAAGTTTCGGAGGTATCAGAAGATGTCTTTGGCTTTGCTGTAGCAAGTACCATAGCAGTAGTGGCACTTACTTTTACACTGCCCTTAACGGTATCGAGAACGGTAGTACCTGCTGTTGCATCCTTAGCATATACATCCCATTCACCGCCGGGAAGAGTTACTGTCGTATCCTCTATTCTCGGGTTATAGATCACAAAGAGATTTTCGCTTGTACCCTTGATCTCGTATGCGATAACGCCCTGATCCAGTGATTCATCGCTGACAAAGCTCAAATTCTTTTCAACGGCATCTGCACTTGACATTCTGAAACCGTCAAATTTTGCTCTCATAGCAATGAGACCCTTGTAGTAGTTATATACACTGGAGTAATCTGTAATTCTGGAATAGTCAAGGAGGTTGACAGAGTCAGGAGAAGCATAACTGTTATGCTCAAATGTACCGTCTGCCTTTACCTTTGTTCTAAGGAATTCCTCGCCTGCATTGAGGAAAGGTACGCCCTGTGAAGTGAATACGATAGCGGCTGCCAGATTGTTCTGTTTGATTTTTGCTTCTTCAGAATCATCTGCATTGGAGGAATTGATTTTATCCCAAAGAGTGAGGTTATCGTGGCACGACGCATAGTTAACAGACTGTGACGGCTGTGTTGCATAAGAAGAAGTGAACAGTACACCATCTTTGATCTTGCTCATACCAACAATGTTGCCCTTTGCCTTTGCGTTAGGACCGTTGACATAGCCCTTATCGGCTGCATCAAATACGCTGCCCTTGATACCGTCACGGATCACGTCACTGAAATAAGCGATTCCGGGTGTCTTATCTGCATTCTTCTGTACAGCCAGCGGTACATCCTTTGTCAGCTTGGTGGAAAGGCTCCAACCTTCACCGTATACATAAATTTCGGGGTCGATCTTATCAAGTGCTGCACGAACTTGATTCATTGTTTCAACATCGATCAAGCCCATCAAGTCAAAACGGAAACCGTCAAGGTTATACTCGCTTGCCCAGTAAGCAACAGAATCGACAATATACTTACGTACCATTGAACGTTCTGATGCTACGTCATTGCCGCAGCCTGAACCGTTGGAACCGGGACGATGGAAGTAACCCGGAACAAGGAGGTTAAAGCAATAGTCATCTGACTTATACGTATGGTTGTAAACAACGTCCATAATGACGCCGATATTGTTATTATGGAGTGCCTGTACCATTTGTTTGTATTCGTTAACTCTTACTTCACCGTTATACGGATCTGTGGAATAAGAGCCTTCGGGAGCATTGTAGTTAACAGGGTCATAACCCCAGTTATACTGTGCTTTGTCAAGCTTTGTTTCATCTACGGAGCCAAAGTCGTAGGAAGGAAGGATATGTACGGAAGTAATGCCGAGGTCAACGAGGTGATCTATACCTGTTGCAACGCCATTGCTGTCCTTGGTACCCTTTTCTGTAAAGGCAATATACTTACCTGTGTTCTTGATGCCGCTGTCAGGATCTACAGAGAAATCACGGATGTGAAGTTCATAGATCGACATATCGGACGGATTTGCATAGGTATGACGTGTATCCTTATCCCAGCCCGATGGATCGGTGGAATCAAGATCAATGATCTCGCCTCTTTTTCCATTTACGCCAACTGTTCTTGCATACGGGTCAACAATATCCTTGTTTACCTTATCGCCCTCAAAATAAGCATTGTAAGTGTAATACTTTTTATTGAGGTCACCGCTGATCTTAGCAACCCAAGTACCCTTTACATCCGCTGTCATAGCGACTGTCTGAACGGGCTTACCATCAGTGCCGTTATCATAAATATTGAGTTCGATCTTTTCTGCTGTCGGAGCCCATACACGGAAAGAAGTGCTGGCTGCCGAATAAGTAGCACCGAGATCATTGCCGTCATAAGTGTATGCTTCCTCAAATTCTGCACTTGAGAAATATTCCGGCATTGTCAGGTTGATGGTAGTACCTCTGAAATCAATTTTGTAGCTTCTTGAGTAGTCCAGTTCTTCACCCAAAGTAATAGTACCGGTACTGCCGCTTGCTTCTACCTTATTGATCTTGAGGGCATTACCCTTAGGATCGATTACGGTAAAATCATCTGCCGTAATGTCATCTGCTGTACCTGTCAGAGAGTAGGTAATGGTGGTTTTAGTGGTTACGGTTGCCTTTTCGAGCTTGATGCCCTTGACAACATCAGGACCTTCCACTACCTCAAACTCTTCTTTGCCGCTGAGGCAGTAAACATCAATAGTACCCGAAATAACGGAACCGATATCCAGTACACGGTCACCATCAGGGTCTTTGAGTGACCAGTCGTTCTTTCTTACGATAAAACCGAAGGCTGTGGAACCATCTGTCACTTCAACAGTGGCAACAGCGCCTTTAGGGTCTCCGCTGTCAACGAAGTCGTAAGATGCACCGTCTTTGCCGACAGGCGCCGAAGCCCATGCCCATATGGACATATTTTCATAGTTGCCGTCTTCACGAAGATAATGGAACTTGATCGTTACTGTACTGCCTTCCGCACCAACAACAGCGGTAGGAATGATAAAGCATCCGATTGCCAAAATCAAGGTAAGAACAACTGCTATGAGGCTTTTTGAAAGTTTCTTAGCTTTCATAGTTCTTATTCTCCTTTGCTTTTTTTCAGCAGGTAAATTTGTCTTGCGACACTGCTGAAACTCATCAATATTATAACATTTTATGCCTGCAAAATAAACTGATTTTTCAATTTTTACCACGACAGATTATTACAAAATCAAAAAACGAATTCGTATATTTTGCACAACATATATCATAAGCATTCTGATTATTTTTTTCTCAAAGAAATTTCCTTTCCGAAATAAGTCAGCAGTAATTGATTTCCGTCGATTTTGTAATCCACCGTGAACGTACCGAAATTCTCAGAAGTCACCGTCAATTTTTTGGTATCCACGATGCATTGTTCATTCATATGGAAACGCTTTCCTGAAACGTCCGCATCAAAAATAACATTATTATTATTGAAATACAGCTTTCCTTTTTCCTTTTCGGTACTGTCAAGAATAAGCCATTCATTACGCACCAGTTCATCCGCACAGTCTCCGGGCGGTGCCTGTGTACATCCTGTGCCTCCAATGATCAGGGAGCACAAAAGCCCCGCTGTACATATTCTGTAAAATAAACGGATCGTTTTCATATCGCACCCTCTTTATTCATTTCCTTTTCTCCTTTTCTATTCATATTGCAGCAACAGAGATTTTATCACTTTGACAAAATAAATCTGTTCGATAACCGTAAAAAACGAAGCTTATCTTTATTGTATATTTTATGCACTGTTAATCAAAAAAACGGAAGATTGTATTTTATATTTGTCAAAACACTGAATTTTGCAGGAATGACAAATAAAACTTGCATTTTTCAACGGTATATATTAAAATAATTAATGTTTTGATAAGATTTTTGAATGATTAGAAAAACAAAAATGTTAAATTTCATTTCACTGATTTAGGGGGATATGTTTATGCCGCAGTATTCATCAATGGACAAAAACACACTTTTAGAGGAGTACCGTAAGCTTTCTGATACTTATGCGGAATATAAAGCACAGGGACTTTCACTCAATATGGCCCGCGGCAAACCCGGTGCACAGCAGCTGGATCTGTCAAATGATATGTTAAATGTTCTTACTTCCGAAACTTCATTTGAAACAATAGACTGCCCTGACTGCCGCAATTACGGCGGACTGGCAGGCATCGAAGAAGCAAGAAGGCTTTTTGCCGAACTGATGGGCGTTGAAGAAAAAAATGTATTTGTCGGCGGCAACTCCAGCCTCAATATGATGTTCGATACCATTGCCTGTATGATGGAACGGGGCTGCAGCGGTGAAAAACCTTGGAACCAACAGGGACACATCAAATTTCTCTGCCCTGCTCCCGGTTATGACAGACATTTTGGTGTTACCCAATACTTCGGCATTGAAATGATTCCCGTCCCGATGACAGAGAACGGTCCCGATATGGATCAAGTCGAAAAGCTTGTCGCCAACGACGCTTCTGTAAAGGGTATTTGGTGTACACCTAAATACTCCAATCCTCAGGGTATTACTTATTCTGACGAAACCGTAAAACGCTTCGCCGCTCTCAACCCCGCAGCAAAAGATTTCAGAATTATGTGGGATAATGCTTATATTATTCACGACATTAACGGCACTCCCGATCATCTCCTCAATATCTTTGACGAGGTCAGAAAAACCGGCAAGGAAGACATGGTGTTCGAGTTCTGCTCTACCTCAAAAATTACTTTCCCCGGTTCGGGTGTCGCTGCTTTGGCGGCATCGGAAGCTAATATCAAAAACCTCAGTGAACGTTATCAGTTCCAGACGATTGGCCATGATAAACTTAATATGCTCCGTCACGTACTGTATTTCAAAAATCTTGACGGTCTGATGGCTCATATGCAAAAACACAGAGCCGTTTTGGAACCTCGCTTTAATATGGTAACAGACACCCTTGACAAAGAACTCTCCGGATATGGCATTGCCAAATGGACCAAACCTAACGGCGGTTATTTTGTCAGCGTTGATGTAATGGACGGCTGTGCTAAAAAAGTCGTTCAGCTCTGTAAAGAGGCCGGCGTGATCCTTACCGGCGCCGGTGCTACCTACCCCTATGGCAGTGACCCCAAAGACAGTAATATCCGTGTTGCTCCCACTTATCCGCCGCTGGAAGAATTGGAAAAGGCAATGGCTGTTTTCTGCATTTGCGTTAAACTGGCTGCTCTCGAAAAAATCATTAATGAATGATCCCTTGATTTCATTATCGTCTGCCCTGCACCAACCATTTTTGGGCTTGTGTGGGGCAAATTTATACAATAAAATCGGCAATACCTCATTTTACTCACAAAAATATTGTGCAAAATGCCAAAGTGATTTGGGGTGTAATTGGTGAAAAAATATTTGACTTTTACAGACAGAATATATATAATTATTCTTGATATGTCTTTCAATTTCCAAATTTTGATATTGAGTGTTTTGGTACATTGATCTGTATCGGAATTGGTTCCTATTGAAAGATAAGTTAAGAAAATTGGAGGATACCGTATGAAACGTATTGGAAAACCGGTGTTCTTCATCGTGTTTGTTCTTATTCTTGCTCTGGCATATACCTCTGTTTTCGGTATATACGGAGAAAACGGTGACTTTGACATCACTTATATCAAGGGTATCAATGACATTCGATGGGGCATCGACATCAAGGGCGGCGTAGAAGCTGTGTTTGCTCCCGCAGACGGCACTGACGCTACCGAACAAGAGATGGAATCTGTTAAATCAATTCTCGACCTTCGTTTGGTTTCACAGAACATCACAGACTACGAAATTTACCCCGACTACACTAACGACCGTGTTACGGTTCGTTTCCCGTGGAAGTCCGACGAAAAGAACTATGATCCTGACACCGCTATTCAGGAACTCGCTTCTACCGCTCAGCTTACCTTCCGAGGCGGTACCACAGAAGACGGCGAAGAAATTCTTACCGGCAAAGACGTAAAAAGTGCTTCTTCGGGTTATGCAGCCGACAATAATGGTACTCACGAGTATGTTGTTAATCTTGAATTTTCCGACGAAGGTAAACAAAAATTTGCTGATGGTACTTCCAAGTACCTCAATCAGCAAATCGGTATCTGGATGGATGACCAGCTGATTTCCGCTCCTACCGTAAACAGCGTGATCTCTGACGGTAAGGCACAGATCTCCGGCAGCTTCGATGCTGAATCGGCAACCAGCCTTGCTAACCGTATCAATGCAGGTGCTCTCCCCTTTGGATTGAAAGTAGAAAGCTATGGTACTATCAGTCCCTCGCTCGGTTCTAATGCACTGTATGCAATGGGTATTGCTTCGATTGTAGCACTTGCCTTTATTTTCCTGTTTATGCTGATTGTTTACAGACTGCCCGGATTTATCGCATTTGTTGCTCTTCTGGGTCAGCTTGCTATCTCGATTATGGCAGTATCGGGCTACTTTACGGTTTTCCCGAGCTTCACTATGACTATCCCCGGTATCGCCGGCTTGATCCTTTCTATTGGTATGGGCGTTGATGCCAATATCATCACCGCAGAGCGTATCAAGGACGAACTTTGGACCGGCAAAACACTCGACGGTTGTATCTCCAACGGTACAAAAGGCAGTTTCTCAGCTATCTTTGACGGTAACGTAACTGTTATTATCGTTGCTGTTATCCTTATTCTTGTATTTGGTCCGGCCAACATTTTCTCCGCTATTTTCGGCGTATCAACAACCGGTCTGATCTATGCATTCGGTTATACCCTGCTCGTTGGTGTTATCTCCAACTTCATTATGGGTGTGGGTGCATCCAGACTGATGCTCAAATCCATCTCCGGCTACAAGTTCCTGAGAAACAGAAGATTATATGGAGGTAAGAAGCAGAAATGAGACAGACATTCCATATAGACTTTGTTAAAAAGTCAAAAATCTTTTTTGGCATATCTCTCGGCATTATGCTTGTATGCCTGATACTTAATCTTTTTGTTCTTCCTACTAAAGTAGACATTCAGTTTACGGGCGGTACAATCATCAAGTACAATTATGGCGGTGATGTTTCATCATCCGACATTGAAAAAACAGTAAATGATACCATCAAGAACATTAAGTCACTCAAAAAGGAAAGTATTGATTATTCCTACAGTGAAAATCTTGCTGCCGACAAAAACGATAAGAGCAACCACATCGTTTCTCTCCAGTTTACAGGCAACAAAGCCGTATCGGTAGAAGATAAGAGCAGCATTACCGATGCACTCATCGAAGCTTATCCTGACAATGGATTTGCAGAAGAATCTTCTACTTCCGTTGATGCTTCCAAAGGTGCCAACTTCTTCTTCAAATGTCTGGCCGCCGTTATTCTCGCCGCAGCATTGATGATTTTCTATGTTGCTGTTCGTTTCAGAAAGATCGGTGGTCTCTCTGCCGGTGTTATGGCGGTTGTTGCTTTGGTACACGACTTGACCATTGTCTACTTTACCTTTGCGATGTTCCGTATGCCGCTCAACGACAACTTCATTGCGGTTGTCCTGATGATCTTTGGTTACTCACTGAATGATACCATCGTTATTTATGACCGTATCCGTGAGAACCGAAGAAAGAGCGGTCCCAAAACCACAACGGCTGAGGTTGTCAACAGCAGTATCAATCAGTGCTTTACAAGAACCATTTGTACCTCCATTACTACCATTGCTGCTATTTTGTCGGTACTGGTTGTTGCATTGTTCTTCAGCATTGACTCCATTATCAGCTTTGCCCTTCCGATGATGGTTGGTCTGATCTCCGGCTGTTACTCCTCCATCTGCATTGCTTGTCCTCTCTGGGTAATGTGGAAAAACCACAAAGACAAGAAAAAAGCAGAACTTAACAAAAAGCAGAAGGACGCAAAAGACGAAGCCAAGGCTGCTAAAAAAGAAAAAAAGAAAAAAAGCGATGCTAAATAATTCCGTTCAAAAGCTGCCGTACATTTGGTACGGCAGCTTTTGACTCGCAAAAATTCCCCTTGACAAGTACCAAAAGACTTTTGTCAAGGGGAATTTCCAAACTGACGAAAAGGCAGACAGTTCAAAAACTGTCTGCCTCTTCCTTTATAATTCCGAACAAAATGTTACTTTTTTACCTTCAAGTATCATATTGGTTGTTCTGACCGCACACATCTTGCCGCACATTGAGCAAGTATGACGCTCTGCAACCGGTGTAGACTCATAATATGCTTTTGCTTTTTCCGGATCGATAGCATATTTGAACATCTCGTCCCAATCCAACTTATGTCTTGCATCTGCCATCTTGTTGTCTATATCCCTTGCCCCCGGCAGCCCGTTGGCAATATCGGCAGCGTGTGCCGCAATCTTCGAGGCAATAATACCTTCTTTAACATCGTTGACGTCAGGCAGTCTGAGGTGTTCCGCAGGGGTTACATAGCACAGAAAATTGGCTCCTGCGGTTGCAGCAATCGCGCCGCCGATAGCGGAGGTAATATGATCATAACCGGGTGCAATATCCGTTACTAGCGGACCCAATACATAAAAAGGTGCTCCGTGACAAATTCGTTTTTGCAGTTTCATATTAGCAGCAATTTCGTTCATTGCCATATGTCCGGGACCTTCTACCATCACCTGCACGTCACGTTCCCATGCACGTTCAGTCAGTGCTCCCAGTTCGATCAGTTCACTAATCTGTCCGGCATCGGTACTGTCGTCAATACATCCCGGACGCAGTGCATCTCCCAGACTGATAGTAACATCGTACTCACGAAGAATATCCAGCACTTTGTCATAATGCTCATAAAACGGATTTTCATTGCCTGTCATCTCCATCCATGCAAACAGAAGCGAACCTCCTCTTGATACGATATTCATACGACGCTTGTCTCGCTTGAGAGCCTCTACTGCACGTCGATTGATGCCGGCGTGAATTGTCATAAAATCGACACCCTGTTTAGCGTGTGCCTCCACTACCTTCAGAAAATCTTCTGCTGTAATATCCAGAAGATCCTTTTCCAGATAGCCAATCGCATCATACATCGGTACCGTACCAATCATTGCCGGAGAATAGTCGATCAATTTCTGTCTGAATTGATTAGTTTTACCGTAATTACTAAGGTCCATAATCGCCTCTGCACCAAACGACACTGCCATTTTGACCTTTTCCATCTCACGTTCATAATCAACGCTGTCGCCCGAGATACCGAGATTGACATTGATTTTTGTCTTGAGTCCGTCACCAATTCCCTCTGCACTCAGCGATTGATGATAAATATTGGCAGGAATACAAACCGTACCGCTTGCCACTTTCTTCATTAGATCTTTGACATCAATGTTTTCTTTGGCGGCAACTGTTTCCATTTCTTTGGTAACAATCCCCTTCTTGGCAGCTTCCATCTGTGTTTTGTAATTCATATCAGATTTCCTTTCTTATACAGCTCATAAAAATGGTTGGTCGGACCGTGTCCCTTGCCGATGGCGAGCGAATAGCGAATAGCTGTTGTCACGTAATCTTTGGCATTTTGGACAGCAGCCATCGGAGCAAGACCTTTGGCAAGATTAGCAGCTATCGCCGATGAATAGGTGCAGCCCGTACCGTGTGTATTTTTGGTATCAATTCTTTCGTTAGAATAGATAGAATAGTTTTGACCGTCATAAAGAACATCGACGGCATCCCCATCAAGATGACCTCCCTTGACAAGTACATTTTTGGCACCCATCGCATAAATTGCGGCGGCAGCTTTTTTCATATCTTCCACATTTCGTATGGACATTTTCGCAATCGTTTCCGCTTCGGGAATATTAGGAGTGAGGATCAAGGCCATCGGAATAATCTTTTTCCTTAGGGTATCCAGTGCCTCCTGCTGCATTAATGCGTGCCCTCCCTTAGCAACCATTACGGGATCTATTACTATTGCCGCAGGCTGATATTGTGCCAATTTTTCGGCAACAATACTCATATGTTCTGCATCATTCAGCATACCAACCTTGACAGCATCTACTTGTATATCCTCAAATACCGCATCGATTTGATCAGCGATCCCCTGCGGCGAGATGTTTTCCACTGAGATGACTCTTGACGTATTTTCTGCCACCACTGATGTTATCACGCTCATTCCGAAAACACCGTGTGCGGAAAATGTTTTCAGATCCGCTTGTATTCCCGCACCGCCGCTGCAGTCAGAGCCTGCAATCGTCAATGCTGTCCTTAACTTCATAAAACGACACCTCCGTCGAATACTGACATTAAAATACTACACTAATTTGTTAAAAAAGTCAACTGCAAACGCCTTTTCCATCACGGAAATCAATTTGGCACGGCAGTTCTCCCCCCGAAGCCCTCTCCTAAAACCGCTGAAGTGACATACTCCCCCACCTATAGAGGTGGGGGCTTCTCGCTCAAGTATGGTAACCCATACAGTATCAACGAGCTATCCCCGTGTG
>CADCOE010000079.1 GCA_902802985.1 uncultured Ruminococcus sp. | reverse complement strand
TGCCGTAAGTGAAAAGTTTTGCTCAAGCTTTTTCAAAAGCTTGCGGGGGTTTTAGAGGGGGCAGAGCCGCCCTCGGCTGACGGTACGCACTCAGTATTTGCTGACGGCACGTGTTGTGATTGAGTGAGGGGATAGTTTTTGGGTGGGAAAGCGATACGTTTATGCTGCTTTGCGTTCGCTGTGGGAGGGCTTCGACAGAGGAAAACTGTGAATACAGAGAAAAACTGTGGATAAAGATATTAAATAAAAATAAGCAGCAAGGACACGCTGCGTCCGCTCACTGACGCAGCTGTCTGCGAGGGGGTAATCTTTGCACGAACATCCGCCGCCCATTAGGAAAATGCTTTTGATTGATCGGCAGGGCGGCTGGTGTTGTGCGCAATGGACAGGATTGATTTTTAGGGAGAGATTATAATGTTTTTCAGGAAACAGGAAAGCAGAATTGGTGGAGTAGAGTTTCTGGTGGTTGGTCTGGGAAATCCCGACAGAAAATATGAAAATACCCGGCATAATGCAGGATTTGTGACGATAGATGCTCTCTCTGACAAGCTTCAGGTCAAAGTGGACCGCATCAAGTACAAATCGTTATGCGGTTCTGCCGTGATCGGCGGCAAAAAGGTTTTACTGATGAAACCATCTACTTATATGAACAACAGCGGCGCTGCCGTAACAGAAGCGATGAATTTTTACAAGATACCGCCCCAAAACGTGATCGTGATATTGGATGATATTTCACTCGATGTCGGAAAAATGCGTATCAGGCGTAAGGGAAGTGACGGCGGCCACAACGGAATGAAAAGTATTATCTATCTTTCGGGCAGCGACCAATTTCCCCGTATCAAAATGGGAGTAGGCAGCAAGCCGGCTCAATGGGATCTTGCTGATTGGGTATTGTCGGAGTTCACATCCTCCGAAGCCAAAATGCTCAGCGAAGCGGCAGACAAAGCTTGTCACGCTGTGGAGCTGATGATCACCGACAACATCGACAAGGCAATGAACCTCTACAACAGCTGAAAGAAAACTTTTCCAAAATCAGAAAAGCAGACAAGGATAGGGTAAAAAATTCCTTGTTATCAAAATTTTTTCAAAAGTTCGACCTTTAGGGGTCGAATTTTTTTGTTTTGGTACGGATAAGTGAAAGGAATATTTTGATGAACGTGTTAGTGCTTAAAACGACAGGAGGTAGAAAATGGCACGTCCTATAAAAAGAGGGTTGGATTATTTTCCGCTTGATACCACCATATTTTATGACAGAAAAATAAAGGTACTCAATGCCAGATACGGTACAGAAGGATTTTCCATCTATATGTACCTGATCTGTCAGGTGTACGGTGATGGATATTATACAGCGTTTGACGAGGATATGTATTATATGACAGCGAATGAGATCGGTATGAATGCTGATAAAGTAAGAGAAATTATCACGTATATGGCAGAACGTGGTTTATTTGATCAGCATTTGCTGATCGACAAAAATATCCTGACATCCATCGGTGTGCAAAGACGTTATCAGAAAGCAGTCAAGGCAAGAGCTTCCAAAAAGTCGATCATCGTCAACAAGGAGTACTGGCTTCTTTCTGAGGAGGAAACAGAAGAATTTATCCGTTTTTATGAAGAGCCTGTCCACGACAAGCCTTTGGAAAAGTCCTGCGGTGGGAACACACAGCATCAGGAACAGCAGGAAGTAGAGGCAGAGAATTCCCCCGATTTTTATTTATCCGAGAAAAACCCCGATAAATCAGAGATTAATGACACAAAGAAAAGTAAAGTAAAGAAAAGTAAAGAAAAGAAAAGTAAAGTGTGTGTATGCGAAATTCCCTGCATAGACGGCACTCTCAGGATAGACGAAAATATATACACCCAACTGACACACACCTACCCATCTGCCGATGTCAAACAGAGTTTGAAAAAATTGGTCAGCTATCTCATTGCCCATCCCGACAAACAGCGTATCAAGGGGGCGTCAATGGGCTATCTGCGGCTGTGGCTTCTGGAAGATGACAACAGGCTCCGTCAGGCACGAACGCTGACGTCTGTGGGTGAATATCCTGCTACCTACGACATTGACGCTTATGAAAGCTACAGTGTGGCGGACACTATGGAGCAGGCGGTCCCTTGACAGGGGAGTTTCAGGACAAAAAAATCCCCCGACAGTCAATCACTTGTCGGGGGGATGGATCATCAGCTGACTTTGACGGTAAAGGTTTTGGCGGCGATTTTGCCTGTTGTGTCCTTTACACGTACTCTGACCTGATAGGTCGCTTTGGCGGCAGGTTTGATGGAAACGGTGGTATTGGAGCTGAATTTCTGTCGGGTGGTCCATACCGAGGAAGAGGCTTTTTTGTACTGTACCTCGTAGGTGTATTTTCCTGTGCCGTAAAGAGCTTTTCCGTTAACGGTCACGGTTTCACCGGATTTGATGGAGAGTGCCGAAATCGTGGAGGTGTTCTTGACAGGTGTGACAACGGAGAGGGTCAGTGTTTTGGAAACAACGCTGCCGCTGATGGAATGTATCTTGTGGAAGCGACTGTCGGGATTGTTGACAGGAACGGGAGAATGTGGTATTGTTAGTGTATGTTTTTACGATGGGGAAGTGAGCTTTTGTGAGTCTGAAAAAACTGTTCGTCGAAGAAACCGATAATACTTTTATTCAATTTTTCCGGTATTTGTTGGTAGGCGGTTTTGCGACCGTGGTGGACTGGGGATTGTCTGCGCTGCTGTTTTATATGGTGTTCGGGCAAAATGATGCCATACTGTGCAACGGAACTTCTTTTGTGGCAGGATTGGTCGTTAATTATTTTTTGAGTACGTTCTGGATCTTTAAAAATTCTAAGATCAGCAACCGTTTTCTTGAATTTCTGTCCTTCGCCGCCATCGGTGTGGTAGGCTTGGTGCTGACGCTGGTGATCACGTGGGGATTTGAAGCATTGCTCAAAGACGTGACAAGCTTGTATCAGATGATTGCCAAGGTGGTTTCAACGGCAGTATCGTTTTTCTGGAATTTCTTTGCAAGAAAATTCTTGCTTTTTGATAAAAAACATAACGAAGAAGAACATCAGAATTCATCCGATGTCGGCAATGAATGATCATTTGATGCGAAAGGAGCATATTCTCTATGAAAAAAAAGGTTGTAATCATTGGTGCCGGTCCCGCCGGTCTGACCGCAGCCAACGAGCTGCTGAAGGATGGCAGTGACGAGTACGATGTAGTGATTTTAGAGGAAACACAAGCGATCGGCGGCATTTCACAGACCGTTCGCTATAACGGCAACCGTATGGATATTGGCGGTCACCGCTTTTTCTCCAAAAGCGAGGAGATTATGGATTGGTGGAGCGACCTGATGCCTATACAGGGGGAACCGTCCTTTGATGATAAAACGCTCGGACGTGAAAAACCGCTTGCCGAGGACGGACCCGACCCCGAAGATACGGATAAAGTAATGCTGGTGCGTGACAGAGTGTCCCGTATTTATTATCGGAAGCATTTTTTTGATTATCCTGTGACGATGTCAGCGTCTACGATCAAAAATATGGGCTTTGCTACCACAATGTCTGCCGGCTTCAGCTATATGAAGTCAGCGATGGTCAAAAAATCTGAGGACTCTCTCGAGAATTTTTATATTAACCGTTTCGGCAAAAAGCTGTACAGTATGTTTTTTGAGGGCTATACGGAAAAGCTGTGGGGCAGACATCCCCGTGAAATTTCCGCTGATTGGGGTTCACAGCGTGTCAAGGGACTTTCCATTCGTGCGGTGCTGAAGGATATGATGTCGAAATCATTCGGCGGCAAAAAGAAAAATAAGGAAGTAGAAACTTCATTGATCGAACAGTTCTGGTATCCGAAATACGGTCCCGGTCAGCTGTGGGAGCTGGCTGCCGACAGAGCGCAGGAAAGGGGCGCTCAACTGCTGAAAGGATATGCGGTCAAGGAAATTGTCTGTCAGGACGGACAGATCACCGGCGTTGTGTGCGATACCGAGGACGGCCGAAAAACAGTAGAGGGCGATATATTTATTTCGTCAATGCCGGTGAAAGATCTGGTGTGCGGAATGACAGGCGACGTGCCGCCGCAGGAAATTTATGATATAGCGGATGGCTTGCCGTACCGTGATTTTGTCACAGTGGGACTGCTGGTTAACAAACTGAACCTTAAGAACGAAACAAAAATAAAAACGCTCGGCAATATTGTGCCGGACTGCTGGATCTATGTGCAGGAAACGAACGTCAAGCTGGGACGTATTCAGATATTCAACAACTGGTCACCGTATATGGTCAAAGACCCTGTACATACGGTATGGATCGGTCTGGAGTATTTTTGTGCCGAGGGCGATGACTTCTGGAATATGACGGATGAAGAATGTATTCAGCTGGCAGCCGCTGAACTGGAGTCAATGGGTGTGATCAAGGCAGAAGATATTCTTGACTCTCACCGTGAAAAAGTCAAAAAGGCCTATCCTGCTTATTTTGACACTTATTCTGAAATGGACAGGCTGATAGAGTACCTTGACGGCTACGAAAATCTTTACTGTGTCGGCAGAAACGGTCAACACCGCTACAACAATATGGATCACTCTATGCTGACGGCTATTCGTGCGGCAGATGCCATCAAATCAGGCACCGCTGACAAACATTCCATCTGGAACGTCAACACCGAAAAATCTTACCACGAGTCCAAATCCAACGGCTGATATTACTGAGTGTGTACCGTCAGCCGATACTGAGTGCGTACCGTCAGCCGATACTAAGTGCGTACCGTCAGCCGAGGGCGGCGCTGCCCCCTCTAAAACCCCCGCAAGCTTTTGAAAAAGCTTGCGCAAAACTTTTCACTTACGGCAACAAATACTGAGTGCATACCATTAGCCGCCTTGTTGCTCCGGCGAAAGAACTGATCACACGCATTTGGCAGTCCCGTAAGCAGGCCGGCTGAGGCTTGCGGGGGACGGATAGGGCGTATATTTACTTGCCGCACGGGCGGCGGATGTGCGTGCAAAAACTGACCTTTTACAAAGTCACAGCTGCGTCAGTGAGCGAATGGAGCGTATATTGTTGTTCATCATCATCAATATTTTGTGCCATACTCACTGCCGCATTTTATAATCAGCGAACGAAACGCAGCGTAAGCGTATCGCCCGTGGGGGCATCCCCACAGCGTATCGCCTGTGGGGGCATCCCCACAGCGTATCGGCGTCCCCACTAAGGAGGAAGATGTTTTGAAGTTAATAAGAATGAAAATGAACGGGCGGGGAGGTTTTCTGAATTCGGTGACGCAGGCAGTCTGGCAGTATCCGATCATTTCTGCCGCTCTGCTGTGCTTTGCGTGTGTATGCTTTACTACAGGCGCTATCTCTCAGATAGATATGATTGCACCCTCTTTGGGCGTCTTTGTACTTGGCGTCGCTGCCAGTGTTAAAATGACATTCGGACAAAAAGAAAAACAACCGGTTTCCGTTTTGATCGCATTGATGATGTTCTCCGCTGCTTTAGCTGCTTTCTTTGGCGTGACGGTCGTTTCCGCTGCGTCACCCGGAGGAGCACTGCTTAATTTCGGAATGGCGGTCATCGCCGGCGTCTTTATCTATCTGGGTATTCATCAAAAACTCGATACCCCCAATATGGCAGTCCTCATAGCAGCAGCAGGGTTCCTGCTTCGACTGACTTATGTGATGAGCTTTACCATCGGTCAGCATCAACACGATGTGTCCTCTATTAATAGTGCGGAGGGTCATATCGGCTATATCGAATATCTGTACAGCAATGGTCATCTGCCTGATTTCGATGTGCGGAACGTCTATCAGTTCTATCACGCTCCTTTGCACCATATTATCGCCGCTGTATGGCTTCGCTATCAGATTTTGCTCGGCGTTCGCTATGAAAATGCCTGCGAAAATATTCAGGTGCTTACCCTCTTTTATTCTACTGCCAGTATGATACTGTCTTACAAAATTTTCCGTAAATTGAAGCTTCGCGGCAAAGGCTTACTGACCGCTTTCGCTGTCGTTGCATTCTGCCCTACCTTTATCATTATGGCAGGAAGTATCAATAATGATATTCTTTCGATTACCTTTATGCTGGGAGCAATCCTCTATACCCTGAAATGGTATGAAAACCGCCGCTTTAAAAATATCATCCCCATTGCATTATGCATCGGCTTCGGTATGTTTACCAAACTCTCCGTCTGGATGGTCGCTCCCCCTGTCGCTTTTGTGTTTATCTATGTGTTCTTCCGGAACCTTAACCGCAAAGATATTAAAAAACATCTTGCTCAATTCGCTGTGTTTGCGGTGATCTGCGTTCCGATTGGCTTGTTCTGGTCGGTCAGAAATCTGCTTCTCTTTGATGTTCCGCTGACCTATGTTCCTATGCTCTCCGAAACTTCCAAACAATATATCGGTCACGTCAGCGTCTGGAAACGCTTGTTCAGCCTTGACCCTGTACAGTTTGAAAATGTCGGAGACCAGTTTATTATGTATGGCGGTAAGTACAACGAATATAACCCTCTGATCGCTCTGTTTAAAACTTCTGTCTTTGATGAGGGCTTTAACTCCGACAATTATCCCGAAATAGCCGGCTTCCATACCATCCTGTTCTGGGCAGCAGCCGTACTGGGATTGATCGGCTTTGGGGCAATGATATTCCTCCTGCTTCGCAAAAAATGTGTACTCGATATTCCTACAAGAATATTTGTGGCGTCGCTCTACGCCGTAATCGCCGTGTCATACTATGTTTTTTGCTTCCGCTTTCCTCACGTTTGTACCGAAAATATCCGCTATGCCGTGCCGCTGATCGTGATAGGGGCTTATTTTATCGGACTCTTGATGCAGACGCTCTCTCAAAAGGACAGCGGCAGATTACAACATATCTTCGCTAAAGTGTTGTGCCAGATTGTCATTATTTATGGTGCTTCCTCCGCTTTGGTGTATGATATGGCAATGCATCATATGTAATACGCAGTCAGTCAATGGATACCGGAGGTTGTTTTGCCCGTATCCGTTGACTGTTTTTTTTTGCTTCCTGCGGTGGGGCAGGGAAGTTGATTGGTTGATTGTAAATAAACTGAAAGTATACAAATATTAAAAAATACTGTT
>CADCOE010000078.1 GCA_902802985.1 uncultured Ruminococcus sp. | reverse complement strand
TTGTTATTATAACAAAAAAGCTACGCTTTTGTCAACCTTGACCCACCGTCTAAAGTCGCTGGGATTGCGGTTGACATTATTTCAAATCACTTTACCCCCTCTCCGTAGACTTCCTTTGCCAGATTGAACACCGCCCAGCCCTTCGGCCAGCCCGCATAAAACGCCACATGGGTGATCGCCGCCGCCATCTCCTTCTGCGTTACGCCGTGACTCTTTGCATTCTGGATATGGAACTTCAGACTGTTATCCGTAATTCCCTGTGCCATAAGAGCCACAACCGTGATCAAGCTCCGTGTTTTCAAATCAAGGTCTTCATTATTCCAGTTTTCTCCGAAAAGCACATCATCATTGTAATGTGCAAATTCCGGCGCAAACTCTCCAAGTGCGTCTCTTCCTGCCGTTTGTACGATTTTTTCAGCCATTGCATTTACCTCCGTTTTTTCCGTTGTTTAGATATATTACTTACTCACCGTCTTATGTTTTCTCACAAGCATAACGAAATTCCCACCCGATGCGATCAGTACACCCAGCAAAAAGCTATAGACGCTTTCACTGCCTATAAACATCAATACTGCACCCACAATCACAAAGATGCAGGATGCGATACCGTCTGCCTTCAAAAATACATGACGCTCGTAGTAATATGCACTGTTTGCGTAAAGAGCGATAAAAACAACACGATCCCCACTGTCATCAGTCCTGCCGTGAACAACCTGTCCGCCTCCGGATTTTCCAGAAACTTGAACGCCACAGTAATCAAATTGACCGCTATCACAATAAAATAGTGACTGAACATCAGCCTGAGTGCCCGCTCCACCCTCCGGCTCTTCAATCAGGAGCGTCAACTGCGATATAGCATACACATAGATTAGGTCATAAAATAGCTCGATCAGTTCAACTTTCTTTTCCTTTACTTTCATAAACGTTCACTTCCTATTTCGATTTATCCAAATAATTCCTCGCCGCCTCTTCAACCCGTCCATTTCCGATCCACTTGTTCATTGCCGCAAATATCTCCGGGATTGCAACTTGCTGCGGGCATCGCCATAAGACCTAAGCAGATGAAAGACCCCATGCAATTCAGCTTAGAGGAGAAGGAGAGTGCAATAAAGAAATTGCAGAAAAACTTGATACATCTCCAATAAGTGGTAAAAGCATGGGGTAAGTGTATATGTCAAAAACGGAATAGAAAATCTTTATGAAAAACAAAAAAGCTACTCTCTTGTTACCTTTTGAACGGGCTTAAGATGGTTCAAAGGGTAACATTTTTTCAAGCTGTAATTTACATTTGTCTATCACCATTACTATGCAAAAAGCCTTGTATTTATGCAGCTTTCAAATAACAGCTTTAGTCTTCATCCGGCTCTTCGGGCATATCCCAGTTGTGATAAACGTTCTGGACGTCATCATTTTCTTCCAAAATATCAAGAAGCTTCTGCATTTTTTCGATCGCTTCCGGATCGTCCAGCTTAGTATAAGTAGAAGGTACCATGGAAACATCTGCGGATACAAATTCGTATCCCTTTTTCTCCATTTCCTCCATCACTGCACCGAAATCAGCTGGGTCGGTATAAATTTCAAACACATCGTCTGACTCTGCCGAAAAATCGGCTGCACCTGATTCCAGAGCATCTTCCATTACTTTATCTTCATCATTATCTTCTTTTTCGATAACAATAACGCCCTTTTGCTCAAACATAAAGGACACACATCCCTGTGTTCCAAGATTGCCGCCGAATTTATCAAAATAGTGACGTACATCGCCTGCTGTACGGTTACGATTATCCGTCAAAGTTTCAACGATCACAGCAATACCACTGGGACCATAGCCTTCATATGTAATGGACTCATAATTGCTGGCATCACCGGAACCTGCTGCTTTTTTGATAATTCTTTCGATATTATCATTCGGAACGTTGTTTGCTTTTGCTTTTGCAATGCATTCACGAAGCTTGGCGTTGGATGACGGATCTGCTCCACCGCCTTCTCTGACTGCCACGGCAAGCTCACGACCGATTTTTGTAAATATTTTTGCTCTTGCACCGTCTGTTTTTTCCTTTTTACGTTTAATGGTACTCCATTTTGAATGTCCTGACATACCAAATTCCTCCTGTGTTTCAATATCAAATCTATTTTAACACAATCCATCCTCAATATCAAGTCATAATCGTTCGATAAAGTTCTTCTGTATTATTAACGATCACCGATGCTCCGTGCTCATTAAGAAACGCCGTGTCACGAAATCCCCAACTCACGGAAATACAATCAATTTGGGCATTTTTTGCCGTATTAATATCCACATCTGAGTCACCGATATACACGGTATTTTCTTTTGAGATATGTAATGTATGCATTACCTCATTGACAGAATCAGGGGCAGGCTTTCGGCGTACGTTTTCCCTTTCCCCCACGCAGTAATCAATTTGCCCGTCAAAAAAATCCTTACACAATGACTGCACAGCAAAATCCGCTTTATTGGATACCACCGCAATTTTGATACCGCAGCGATGCAGCTTTTCAAACAGGGGGGTAATACCGCTGTACTCTTGGGTAACATCTGCATAATGATGTCGGTAATATTCCTTAAAATCCTCAAATACCTTTTGAGTTTGCTCTTCTGTGCTTTCTGCTGGAACAGCTCTTTGGATCAATTTCCCTATTCCGTTGCCGACAAAACGACAGACCTCCTCTACCGTTCTTTTCGGGAAGCCATTGAGGGAAAGTGCATAATTAACACTGTCGGCAAGGTCTTGCAGCGTATTCAGGATCGTACCGTCCAAATCAAATATAGCTAACTGGTATTTCATAAATTGGCTACCTCTTTTCTGTTCACATTAACTGTGCAAATATACTTGCTCCTATCACGGTCAGTATACCTGCTGTCACAATGGCCAAGCTGCTTACAGCTCCCTCTGTTTCACCCATTTCCATTGCTTTTGCGGTACCCATAGCGTGTGCAGAAGTACCGATCGCAACACCTCGTGCAACAGGCTCGGTTATTTTAAATAATTTGCATATTCCCTGTGCTGTCATATTACCAAGTAACCCTGTCATGATAATAACGGATGCGGTCAATGAAACATAACCACCCAGCTCTTCAGAAATACCTATACCGATGGCAGTCGTAATAGATTTAGGGAGCATTGTAACAAAAATACTGTGGTCAAAACGAAACAAATATGCCAGCAGCAATACACTGCATAAACTGGTCAGTACTCCTGATGTTATCCCGATCATAATTGCCTTGTAATTCTTTTTTAACAAGTCAAGCTTTTCATACAAAGGGATGGCAAGGCAAATGGTGGCCGGCGTCATCAAATAACTGAGATATTCTGTGCCTTCACTGTATTTTTCATAATCAATACCGAAAATCAAAATAACCGATATAGATAAGATAATGGAAATAAGGAGAGGATTAAACACTGCCAGCTTCCATTTCTTCTGTATCATCATCCCCACAGCGTAGGAAAACAATGTAAGAAATACGCCGAAAAATACAGAATTTTCCATCCATTCAGTCATTTTTTTCGTCCTCCGTTTTTTGGGATTGCCTGATAAACAGCTGCGTTATCAGTCCTGAAACAACCATAACAACAACGGTGGTGATTACCGTTACGATAATATACTGTACAAAACCAGGTTGGATAATATTCCACGATTTGACCAGACCTACTGCCGCAGGCACAAACATCACGGGCATAATTTCCACCAAAAACATTCCTGTTGGTTTTACCGATTCGAGTGGTATCACTTTTGTACACAAACATACCATCATTACAATGATTCCGTATATTCCTGCCGGAACAGGCAGAGGGATCAATGCATGAAAAATTTCTCCCACAAACGAAACGGCGGTAATGATAAAAAATTGTCTGAGATATTTCATAATTCAACTTTCCTTTTTCTTTATCACACACAGTCAAAGTTTTGTCAATGAAAACACTGTACCGCATTCACAACAGCCAAAATGAGTGTTTGCATTGGCCGATAATACATCACAAGCATTGCTTAAAATTTTAGCTCCATCCTCATTGCCGCAATCAGTACAATGAATTATTTCTCCCAACAAAACACTCTTTTCGTCCTGCTGCCTGAAAGTATGATGGGCAGAGCAGAAAAGTATTTTTTCGGCATCCGTTTTGTCAGCCTCTTCCCCGTGTTCATCCAGCAAAGCAACGATTTCATCCGGTGTTTGACAATGCCGAATTTCCTCTTGGACAACAAAAATATCCGTCAGTGTCATTGATATTCTCCCTTCCCTTTTATCCCTATTGTTCTGTGCGATAAAATTATAGCAGAAACGGTACTATCTTTCAATACGAACTTTTGTCATTCACTTTTTTGAAGATGCTGCTACTTTTTGAGTCAAGCAGAACAGTTCCTGACATTCTTTCTTAATGTGGCTGGCTGAAAAAATAGCTGAAATCAGTGCTGCACCGTCTATCCCCGTACCACATAATTGAAGAAGATTGTACTTATTAATGCCTCCGATTGCCACTACAGGAACCGATACCGATGCACAGATTTCCGCAATCGTATCCAGAGTGATCACACCGGCATCGTTTTTGGTAGTGCTCCCAAATACTGCACCACAACCAAGATAATCTGCTCCGTTTTTCTCTGCCTCGACAGCCTCCGCTTTGTTATGTGCTGACACACCGATAATCAGGCGGTCACCTGCCTTTTTTCTCGCTTGCGAAAGCACCATATCTTTTTGACCGATATGTACCCCGTCCGCCCCTGATTCAAGAGCCACATCCATATTGTCATTGATGATCAGGGGAACTTTGTAACGCAAACATAATTTTTTCACTGCTTCCGCCTCTTTGACAAAGCTTCCGAAATCCATCTGTTTTTCCCGAAGCTGTAAACACGTAATTCCTCCGTCCAAAGCTTCACGAACTTGTTCCAAAAGCGTTTGCCTGCCTGTCCATCGTCTGTCTGTTACCGCATAAAGCTGCATCTGTTCTTTTTTCAACTTCAAAGAAAACACCTTGCTATCTTTCATTTTTAACAGAATTATAACATAGAGTCACCTAAAGAACAAGCCCGACAAAACGCCATATCAAATTCTTCAAAATAAAAAACATAATATTTTTGTTTTTTATTGAATTGGTTTCAGCGGATATAGTATAATATGATTACAACTTTTTGAAATGGAGCGTTATGCTATGAATATCACAGAAGCCGCCGATAAAGCTGCTAAACTCAGAGAACAAATCCTTTATCATAACAATCGCTATTATAATGAAGATTCTCCCGAAATATCCGATTATGATTATGATATGATGTTAAAAGAATTAGAAGATATTGAAAACTCTTTTCCCTCGCTTGTCACTGCCGATTCTCCCACACAGAGAGTAGGTGGTCAAGCCGGCAAAAAATTTTCTCCTGTTGAACATTCGGTTCCAATGGAAAGCCTGCACGATTCGTTTTCCCCTGCCGAAATATGCGAATTTGACACCAGAGTACGTGAAAGCATTACAGAACCTGTTTATATAGTGGAACCTAAAATTGATGGATTATCCGTTTCTGCCGAATATCGCAACGGTATTTTTGTCAGAGGATCAACCAGAGGGGACGGACGGATCGGGGAAGATATTACGGAAAATCTGAAAACAATTCATTCCCTTCCGATGAAACTAACCCGACCTGTTCCCTTTCTTGAAGTCAGAGGCGAAGTGTATATGTCGGTGAACAGCTTTGAAAAGCTGACCGAGCGTCAGGAAGAAAACGGTGAAAAAACATTTAAAAATCCCAGAAATGCCGCAGCAGGCTCATTGCGTCAAAAAGACGCCAAAATCACCAAAGCAAGAAATCTGGATATTTTTGTATTCAACGTACAGCAAATCGAAGGAGAAACACTCACCAGCCATCAGCAATCTCTTGATTATTTGACTGAATTGGGATTTACCGTTCTTCCCTTTTACTACAAGTGCCTTACAGTTGATGATGTGCTGCATAAAATTGAAGAAATCGGTAATAAGCGGGGTACACTGCCGTTTCAGACCGATGGTGCGGTTATCAAAATTGACAGCTTCGCACATAGAGAACTTCTTGGCAGCACCTCTAAATTTCCTAAGTGGGCAGAGGCATACAAATATCCCCCCGAGGAAAAAGAAACCGAACTGCTTGATGTCGAAATCAATGTAGGACGCACTGGTGTTCTGACTCCTACTGCCATCTTCTCTCCTGTTTTGCTGGCAGGCACGACCGTCAGCCGTGCTACACTCCATAATGAAGATTTTATCAAAGAAAAGGGAATTCGTATCGGTGATACAGTCGTACTGAGAAAAGCTGGAGAGATTATTCCGGAAGTAGTTTCTGTCAGCAGACATAAAGAAAATTCTATTCCGTATGAAATGCCCAAGATCTGTCCCTCGTGTGGTTCTCCTGTGACATATGAAAACGGTGAAGCTGCATTAAGGTGTACGAATACAGATTGTCCCGCTCAGCTGATGCGTCATATGATCCATTTTGTATCAAGGGATGCAATGGATATTGACGGACTCGGCGAAAAAATTCTCAGAGCATTGGTAGAAAAAGAATTGATTGCCTCCCCTCTGGATCTTTATCGACTCAAAAAAGAAGATATATTGAAATTGGACAATAAAAAAGAAAAATCAGCCGACAATCTGATAACAGCGATTGAACGCTCCAAAGAAAATGACCTCTACCGCATCGTTTATGGATTGGGTATCAGGCACATTGGACAACAGGCCGCCAAACTTCTTGCCAATCAATTTATGACGCTGGACAGAATCGCCGCTGCTGACCGCTCCGAAATTCTCACCATAGAAGGTTACGGAGAAATTATGGCGGAAAGCGTTGTTTCGTACTTTTCTCTCGAAGAAAGTAAAAAGCTGGTACGGGAAATCAAAGAGCTTGGTATCAATACCGAAAACAAATCCGCTCCTGTTGCCGCTGCTGATGATGAAAACAATCCCTTTGCCGGAAATACATTTGTCATTACCGGAACACTGCCTACCTACAAACGTACAGAAGCCGCTGCTCTCATCGAAAACTTTGGCGGTAAGGTTTCTTCCAGCGTTTCCAAAAAAACAAACTTTGTTCTTGCCGGTTCGGATCCCGGCAGCAAGCTGACAAAAGCCAATACGCTGGGAGTTCCCGTGATCGACGAGGAGGAGTTTAACAAAATGCTCCATATCGCCCGATCAAAAATATGATCATAAAGAAGCGATATAAAAGATGTTAAAAATGATTTCAAAGTTAATTCGAGCCTATACTAAAAAAGCATGGCACCATATCTATAAATTCGGCAAGTGGACTATCATCTCGATTATTACAGGATTGACTGTGGGAGGTTTCAGTACACTGTTTGCCTTCATTATGAACAGCGTGACCGATTTCAGATCAAAAAATGACTTTATTATTTTATTTCTTCCGCTGGCAGGTATTGTCACTGTTTTTCTGTACAGCATTTTTAAGTATAAAAATGACAAAGGAACCAATTTGGTCCTGTCTACTATTCACGCCCAAAGCGAAATTCCGTTTCGAATGGCTCCTCTGATATTCATAACCACTATACTGACACATCTGTTCGGCGGTTCGGCAGGCCGTGAAGGTGCCGCACTACAGTTGGGAGGGAGTATCGGCAATCAGATCGGCAGGTGGCTCAAACTGGATGACGCCGACAAAAGAGTAGTAGTTTTATGCGGAATGAGTGCGGCCTTTTCCGCTGTGTTCGGTACACCGATGGCAGCGGCAGTTTTTTCGCTGGAGGTTGTCAGCGTTGGTGTGATGTATTATGCGGCACTGGTACCGTGCGTATTTTCGTCGCTGATTGCTTCTTATTTTGCCTCAAACTTCGGCATAAGGGGCGATAATTTCAAATTTATCTCGTTTCCTTCGCTGACACTGTCAAATACCGCCATTATTGTCGGATTGTCTATTCTGTGTGCATTGTTAAGTATACTGTTTATTGTTTTGCTGCACCGAACGGGAGACTTATTCCGCCAATATCTCAAAAATCCTTATTTCAGGATCACTCTTGCCGGAATCGTGATCGTTACTCTGACCTTCCTTCTTGGCACAAGAGATTATAACGGAGCCGGTATTCCTGTCATTGCTCGAGCTATTCATGGTGACGTTGTTCCGTATGCCTTTCTTCTAAAAATGATATTTACTGCCATCACGATAGAATCGGGATTTCGGGGCGGTGAGATCGTCCCCTCTTTCTTTATCGGTGCTACATTTGGCTGTGCCTTTGGTACGATTATCGGATTTTCTCCGTCAGTTTGTGCCGCAGTGGGACTGATCGCTGTATTTTGCGGAGTGACCAACTGCCCTATCACTTCGCTGCTGATCAGCTTTGAACTTTTTGGAGCAGGCGGTATTCATTTCTTTATGATTGCGGTTGCCGTCAGTTATTTTATGTCGGGCTATTATGGATTGTACAAAGATCAAACCATTGTTTATTCCAAATACAAAACAAAATTTTTGAACAGAAAAACACGTCAGTAATCATCATCTGTTATCCTCAAACAGCAGTCGGCAATGTTTTTGTTAACATTGCCGACTGCTGTTTTGGTGGAGAAATGAACATCTTTTGCTCTTGCCGCATACCCTGTTACAAAACCTGATGAATGGAGTTTCACTATGAATGATCATCTATGCGGTCTTGATACATTGGAACCTGGCAGCAGCGGAATGGTAAGCGTTCTGCCGCAGGATGTCGAAAAACGACGTCGGCTGATGGCACTGGGATTGGTCTGCGGAACCAAAATCACCGCTGTCCATACTGCCCCTTTTGGCGATCCCAAAGCCTATTTTTTTAGGGGAACAGTGATTGCCCTCAGACGAAGTGATGCCGAAAATATATTGATCAGCCCCTATACGGAACAGGTGTGATGTTTTTTGAGTATATCGTTCCAAAACAGACAATCTTCCTATATTGCCCTGCTTGCCGGAAATCCCAATGTAGGAAAAAGTACGGTATTTAATGCTCTTACAGGTATGCGGCAGCATACGGGTAACTGGAGCGGTAAAACCGTTACCACTGCCCGAGGAGTTTTTTATTATCAGGGAAACGAATTCATTTTGACCGATCTGCCGGGAACTTATTCTCCCGATGCCAATTCTCCTGATGAAGCTGCCGCTGCCAATGCCATTCTGCACGAGCATTATGATGTCATTATCATCGTTGCCGATGCAACATCCATAGAAAGAAATCTCGGATTAATCATTAAAATTTTGGATATAACACCAAAAGCTGTGGTATGCCTTAATCTGATGGATGAAGCCAGAAAAAAACAAATCAAAATTGATGTTCAAAAGCTTTCATTACAGCTGGGTGTTCCTGTTATTCCCACTGCAGCAAGAAGCAAAGAAGGTTTGGATACATTAAAACAAACCGCATATCTGGTTGCCGGCGGTCAAACAACGACCTGTCACACTATCACGAAACATTGTCAACAAATTGAACAGGCTATCGCTGTTATTCAGCCATTCCTTCCCCGCCAAAGCAGCCTCCAAAAAAGAAATCTCGCCTTATGTCTGCTTGATCCCCACAGAAGAAACGATGTTATCCAAAAAGAAAATCTGACAATGTCCGATGATTTTCGTGCAGCATTAAAAAAAGCTGACTGTATCATCGGCAACATCCGGATCGCAGATGCTCTTGCCGAAGATAATATCAAAAGAAGTGAACATATTTATCGATTATGTGTCAGTACACAGAAACCTTATCGGGAACGTGACAGAAAAATTGACAAAATTCTTACCTCTAAAAGTACAGGAATACCAATTATGCTGTTACTGCTGGCACTGATATTTTATATTACTATTGTGCTTGCCAACGCTCCGTCTGAATGGTTGGCAAGCGGTTTTGAATGGTTGAGAGAATACCTGTATGCTTTGGCTGACTATTTCCATTGGTCTGATTTTTGGAAAGGAATTGTCATTGACGGTATGTACAGTACTTCTGCCAATGTTGTTTCTGTTATGCTGCCGCCTATGGCGATTTTTTTTCCCTTGTTTACCTTGCTGGAAGACCTCGGTTATTTGCCTCGGGCAGCTTTCAATCTTGACAAATGTTTCTGCTGTGCAGGTACTCATGGAAAACACGCACTGACGGCAATAATGGGGTTTGGCTGTAATGCCTGCGGTGTAACAGGCTGCCGAATTATGGAAAATGACAGAGACAGAAAAATTGCCGCTGTTACCAACAATTTCGTTCCCTGCAATGGACGATTTCCCGCCTTAATTGCTGTTATTTCAACGTTGATCGTCGGAGGTGTTCCTGATCATCTTCATTCTGTTTTATCAGCAGCAATATTAGCAGGCGCTGTATTTTTCAGCATTTTAGTATCTTTAGGGGTATCCAAGCTGTTATCATTAACCCTGATGAAAAACAAAACCAGTGAATTTATTTTTGAATTACCGCCCTATCGACAGCCCCAGATCCTTAAAACCATTCTTCGTTCTCTCTGTGACAGGACCATATTTGTACTGGGCAGAGCGGTTATCGTTGCTGTTCCGGCAGGTATCATCATCTGGCTGCTCGCCAATGTCAACATAAATGACAAAACGATCATATGGAGCATCACAGAGTTTCTGGATCCGTTTGCCAGATGGATGGGGCTGGATGGGGTCATATTGACCTCATTTATTTTAGGGTTCCCCGCCAATGAAATTGTTCTTCCGATCGCCGTAATGATCTATGCTTCCAATGGAACATTGACGGATTGTGATAACTTAATGCAGCTTCAGCATATTCTGACCGACAACGGCTGGACCACTGTGACGGCTATTTGTACAGTTTTATTCTCTTTAATGCATTTTCCATGTTCCACCACCTGTATCACCATCTATAAGGAAACAGGAAGTTTCTTTTGGACATCGCTTGCTGTTGTCATTCCAACCATTTGCGGAATGGTGTGTTGTATTCTGGTCAATGTATTATCGACACTGGTTCTATGATATATCCAAAAAACAGACTTATGCACTGCACACGACACTGCATAAGTCTGTTGGGCTGTTTTATTCTTCACTGTTGATTTTTTGAGTTTTGGTAGCACCAATAAAGTCTACTTCTCCGCCATACGGATGGAATATGATCCCTGAAACATTGGCCGCACTGGCATAATATCGTTTTTCCAGATAAAGCGGATAAAAAATTGCATTTTCGTTAAGATAGCGTTCTGCATTAACCATCAGATTGAGGGCAGAATAATCCGAAAAACTCTTGATGTCACTGATATACGCATCATATGTGCTGTCATTTAGATGAGATGGATTATACGGACTGCTGCTTTCAAAAAGTTTCAGTGTATCCACAGGACTTTCGCCATCTACGATCAACGGAGCAATGATAACATTGTAATCTCCCTGTGCCACTCTGTTGATAACTTCCGAACGAGATACCGGTGTTTTATTAACGTAAGTATTGGTCAGTGCGTTCCAGCTTTGAATAATATGATTGACTATCTTCTGTGTTTTATCATCATCTGTACAGAGAATATTCAAATTAGGCATTTGCTGTAATTCTGCCGCATCAAGACTGTTTTTCATTTGCTGCTTGGCATCGGATGAAAATGTAATGTAGGAAATATTGCTGTCAAAAGCAGCCCGATAAGAACCTCCGTTAAACTGAGCGTTGTCAGGAATAATATATCTTGCCTCAACACTTCCGGCAGGAAGCTGATCCAGAATAGTGGATCTGTTCAGCGACGCAAGCAAAGCACATCGTATCCCTTTATATTTCAATGCATCAGTATTGACGTTAAATGCAATGCCCCATACGGTATCAGCATAGGACGTTAACTGCAATCCCTGCTGCCGGGCATTTTCTGCTTCTTCTGTGGGCAGTGCATAGCAATCAATGGTTCCATCCATAATCGCCGCTGTTACATCAGCAGGACTTTCTCCCATCGTAATGTCTACCCCTGCCGGGATCGTATCGTTTTCTCCTTGATACTTGTCATTTCTTCTAAGATAAATGTACTTGCCGTGTTCCCATCCATTCTGTTTCACCGTAAAGGCTCCGTTAGAAAGAATTTTATCAGCATCACGTCCATATTGACCGCCACTCTCTTCAAAATATTTTTGATTGCACGGCATAGCCGGCGGTGTTGCCATCAATTCCAAAAAATCCGCATTGGTGTATTCCAATTCAACACAAACTGTTTTTTCCCCCGAGGCACTGACACCAAGTTCCGAAAGTGCTTTCTCTCCTGTATGAACCGCTTCGGCATTTTTAATACAAAAAAGGGTATCGGCTGTTTCGGAACCGGTAGATGGCTGAATGGCTCTCTGTATGCCGTAAACAAAATCGTTGGCTGTCAGTTCTGTACCGTCCGACCAGCATAAATCTTTTCTTAAATAAAAAGTATAAACCAAACCATTTTCATCCACGGTCCATTTTTCAGCGGCACCGGGTGACACTTGATTGTCTTTGTCAAGCCTGACCAATCCCTCAAAAATATTGGTAATCACCAGTCGTGCCGCATCGTCATTGGCGATCTGCGGATCCAGCGTAACCGGTTCTTCGGTAATGTGATAATTGATGATCTGATTAGCAGGGATGTCTTCTTCTCCGGAGCAGGCTGTCATAGAAAGTACCATCAATACAGAAAAAACAATACATATTATTTTTTTCAATATATCACTTCCCGTTCTTCATATATGCATACGTTTTCTGAAACTTGATTTGAATTTAGTCATTTTTGAAATGACCATCAGTAGTATCGCTGCACCAAAACAAGAAATGATCACGGGTACCGACCAAATAAAAACAACAGGCTTTCCGATAAAGCTTAAAATCAGGTATTCCACAAACATACTCACACATCCTGATACTGCCAGTCCTGCTGAAATCACAGTTACTGCACGATGGGTGATACGATAGACAAAAATACACATAAATATGCCTGCCATCACCAACAGCAGAATGGGCATTGCCAGTTTCATAAACCAATTATGCTCAGGCATCGCAAATTGGTTGAGCACATAAAGGAATACTCCTGTTGCCGCAAAATCGACAAACAAACATCCTGTCAAAAATCTTCTTCTGTGCAATACGATCGGCGTCACCAATACGACCCATGTATAAATCACCGATATAATCACGTAAATCGACCATGTCAAACGACCTGTAATAATAAAATTGCAAAGTGGACACAAGATAAGCGGGATCACAAAAATCATCGTAATCAGTATTGCTGATGAACGCCTCATACTTTCCACAATCATTTCCGTATCTTCGTTAGGATAAGGAGGAATCGCTTCCATATCCATACTTTCATTAGGATTGATCACGGGTGTATCACAAAGAGGACAAGCCTTTTGCGATGGATCCAATTCTACTCCGCAGTTGACACAATAAGACATCGTTTATCCTCCTTCCTGAATTCCTTTATTTGATATTGCTTTCGATTTTAACCGGAATACCCATTTTGATCAAAGAAGTAAAGAAATTGCGTTCCACATCTTTGGCACGTTTGCCGCTTGTCCAAGTCAAAAACATTTTTCCGTTATAACTGGAGGCGGTCGCACTCGGCATCCCTGCCATAAATCTTCCCAACATAAACTGTACCCGTTCCACATAAGGAGTCATCTCCGGCGGAAGCGTCACCCTTCCCAGATTGGAAAATGTGGAAGAAACCAGTGTTTCACCGTACATCTTAAAAGCAATCAATAATGCAATATTCTTGAGTCCCAGAGGAACCGCCCGAACCATCGGGTTCATTTCATCACTGAGGTTTTTACACATAATCGCATTCAAGTATTTTTCTTTATTGTTCATACGCATAAAATGGTGTACCTCCTCTGTAATTTCTCGAAAGGTAAATTCTCCGTAACGAGGCTCAATTCCCGGATTGATATACAGTGCAAAATTACGCAATGTTTTACTGGGATAAATCTTTCTCAGATTAATAGGAACACTCACCTTCACAGGAAGCTCCCTTATGGCATTGCTTTCGCTTTGACATTTCATAAACGACTGTATCATAACGGAAACGATCAATTCCGTGACGGTAACACCATATTCTTTGCTTTTTTGATGGAGTTCTTCAAACGGAATAATTCCCGTAATAATACTGATCTGGTCATCCGGCAATGCTGCACTTTTAAAGTGATAGCCCTTAAGCTCTTTTCGGCTTTTGAGGGTACGAAACTTGGCATAACGCTTAAAAGCGTCCTCCATTTCCTCTGGGTCAGGTTCGGAATTACATAAAATCAAATCCTGACAAGGGGACACCGTAATACCGTACTTCAGCTCCAGATAGCGGGCTGTCAATGATTTTAGCATAATCATTCCGCCTGTTCCGTCGGCGAGTGCGTGGAAAATTTCCAATGCAATACGATTTTGATAATACCTGACACGATACGGCATATCACGGTTATGCTTTCCGCCAATTCTTTCACAAGGATACTTCTTATCCGGTTCCACAAGGACGGGACGATCCGTTTCTTCTAAGAAATACCAGAAAAAACCTTTCTTTAGTTCAAGGTTCAGATTAATGATACGTTTTCGCACATCGTCCAATGCCTGCTGTAAAATCACCACATCAACAGGCTCTTTCAATGTAACAGAAATCCGAAAATTACCGGACCACTTGGCGGTCCTTACGGCAGGATAAATTTTTGCGGCATTGTCAAGTCTGTACCACTTCTTTTGTTTCAATGGGTACGCCTCCTTTTCAAAGGCTTAGCAAACAAGATTAGGGTGACATACTCCCGCCGCCTACGCTGACGCTTAGAGGCGGGGGCTTCTCGTTCAAGTACGGCAACCCGTACAGTATCAGCGAGCTA
>CADCOE010000077.1 GCA_902802985.1 uncultured Ruminococcus sp. | reverse complement strand
TGACTTGGCGCTATGCTCGGAGTTGATACACTGCTGCTCTGTATCGGCTGACTCGAAGCTACGCTTGGGGTTGATATACTGCCGCTTATCGGTTGACTTGGAGAATTACTTGTCTGTGTCTCACTTCCTTCTTCTGTACCGCCATATGCAGCCAAAAGAGCAGACAATCCACCGTTAAAACCGTTAGCAACCGCAGATATTCTCCATTCACCCTTTCTGTATATTTCAACTGAAATAATGGCTTTTTCCAGATTAAAGTCCTTTCCGGTTAAATTCATTGTAATTTGTTCGGCATTATTTTGCCATACACTAAATGTATGATCTGTTATCTTACCCATTGTACCGTTTCCATCAATACTAACAGTAAAAACCAACTTGTCAATATTCTGTGGCAATTTTGACAAGTTGATAGTAAAATCAGCAGTATTGCCGGATAAAATATAAGTGATTTCATTATTTGGTGAAAAAGTCTGATTATAGAATATCATATATCTGTCATCTGACAGCTGATTATTTTTGTCCACGCCAAAACAACAAAAATCATACACATCTGGGCCAGTGACGGACATTTTTATGTTTATCTCTAAATTGGTATCGGTATATTTACTGAGTTTATCACGCATTCCACGGGTAAAAATCATAACACATTACCTCCGATTATCAAAATATTTAATCACATTATAATACCAACCGAAAGTAAAGTCAACAAATTATTAATATATATATGATTTTTTTCATCAATAAATCACAAAAAAAGACTGTCGCAACAGGACAGTCTTTTTGTTTACGCACCTTTTCGATCAGTTTCAATTTCGGCTAAAATCATTGGCAGAACTTCCTCAGGCTTAATATGAAGCACCGCTGCAAACTCTCCATAAAGCAGCTTTTCTGCTTGCTTTAAAACCATTTCATCGCTTTGATGAAGTCTTCTGCCCTTCTTATTCTGTATTTCTTCTCGAATATGCAGAGTCTTAATAAGGCGGACGAGTTTTTTTCTATCACCCTCTAAAAGTACTTCATGATATTTCTGCTTGCGTTGGTTGTCATCTTCAATCCACATAGTTTCCTCATCGGGCATTTCCTTAATCATCCCGTGAATTTCATCAGATGACATTACCGAACGCATCTTAGAAACAAGTTCTTTGTTAGAAAGCGGCACAAAAACCGTAGAGTTTTCATCTCCGAAAGGTTTCAGAACATAATACTGTACCACAGTATCTCCCAGCTCTTTTTCATCCGTACCAACAATCCTGCATACCCCTTGGCTGCCATACAAAACTGTATCACCGACACCAAACATTATTTTTCCCTCCTACAAGCATTTATACTTTACACACTAATATTATAATACTTTCGGAGAAAAAATGTCATAGGCATTTTGCCACAACATTGCGGACGGATTTTTTGAAATACCAACCAAAAATTGAAATATTGAAGCTATACCGTCATTTACAGTAAAAATTTTACGCCTGTATGATCTTCTGAGAAATAGCGGCAGGAACTTCTTCGTAACGCTCAAAAACAAATGAGAAATACCCTCTGCCCTGAGTAGACTGACGAATAAATGTTGCAAAATCACTCATTTCTGCCTGTGGCACCTCAGCCTCTATCATTTGCATATTGTCATCTGATGGGCTCATACCCATTACACGCCCCCTGCGTTTGGTAATTTCTCCCATAATATCCCCCATACAGTTATCCGGAACGGTTGCTTTCAGGCTGCCAACCGGCTCAAGCAGCACCGGTGACGCATTAGGCATACCGGATTTGTAAGCCATTGCCGCTGCTGTCTTGAATGACATTTCGGATGAATCAACGGGGTGATACGAACCATCATAAAGTGTTGCTTTCAGTCCCACTACAGGATACCCTGCCAACGGACCTTTCGATATGCTATCACGCAATCCCTTTTCTACTGCCGGGAAAAATCCTTTTGGTACAGCACCGCCGACCACTTTCTCTTCAAAGATCATATCCTCACTGTCGCATGGTGAAAATTCGATCCATACATCACCGAACTGACCGTGACCGCCCGTCTGTTTTTTGTAACGTCCCTGCACCTTAACAGATTTTCTAATAGTTTCACGATAGGCAACCTTAGGTGTGGACAATATAACATCGACCCCATATTTAGATTTAAGCTTTGACACAACAACATCAATATGCTGTTCTCCCAATCCGCTGAGTATCATCTGATGAGTTTCATTATTGGTAGCAAAGTGTATGGTAGGATCCTCTTCGCAGAGACGCATAATTCCCTGTGCTACTTTTTCTTCGTCTCCCTTATTCTTTGGCTCAACTGCCATTGACAGGCAGGGGGACGGATAGTCAACACCATCCAATACCACTTTTCTTGCCGGTGCACAAAGCGTATCGCCCGTATTCACTCCTGACAGCTTCGATACCACACCAATATCACCGGCACCAATATAAGGTACATCTTCCGGTTTTTTACCCTTAATGCTCATTACCTTTGTAATACGTTCTGTATTGCCCGTACGCATATTGACAAGTGGAATATCGGGGGCAATTTTTCCCGACACGACCTTGAAATATGACAACTTTCCTACAAATGGGTCAGCAATCGTTTTAAATACAATCGCTGCTGTCATCGCATCATTGCTGACGTTAAGTTCAACGGGATTGCCATCAAGATCGGCTGCAATTTCACCCGATTTTTCCGCAGCACTGGGTGCAAGCCACAACAGACCATTCAAAAGCTGTTCTACACCATAGGTCAAAATAGCGTCACCACAAAATACAGGACTGATAGTACCATTTTTAACACCACTGCTGACACCGACAATAATCTCCTCCGGAGTAAATTCCTCTCCCGAGAAATACTTTTCAAACATTTCATCACTGGTTTCAGCAACAGCCTCACAAATCGCCGCTCTCAGACCTTCCAGTCTGTCACCCATATCAGGAATGGGAACATTGGTGATTTTACCATCAACATACTTATACGCTTTATATTCCAAAAGATTAACATAACAATCTGCCTGACCGTCCACTATATAGGGAACAACAACAGGACAAACCGATGGACCAAATGAAGCTTTTAAATTTTCAAACACACGATAAAAGCGGGCACTTTCATCGCAAAGACCGTTAACAAAAAATACCTTTGTCAGACCACGCTTATCGGCCGCCTTGACCGCTTTTTCCGTACCGACAGTCACACCGCTCTTCCCGGATACAGTAACCAATACAGTATCCGCTGCTCTTGCTGCCTCACACAAACCACCCTCAAAGTCAAAAAGACCCGGAGCATCTATAATGTTAATTTTTTTGTTTTTCCATTCTATAGGTGCAACGCAAGTCTGAACGGAAGTTTTTCGTTTAATTTCTTCCGGGTCAAAATCGCATACGGTGTTGCCTTCGCTGACTTTTCCCAGACGCTCGGACCCACTGCAAAGATAAATCATAGCTTCTGCCAACGACGTTTTTCCCGAACCGCTGTGTCCTGCAAGGGCAAGGTTAATAATGTTTTTAGGGTCATACTGTTTCATTTTAATACTTAATCCTCCTTTGTTACTTGTACCATCAGTGCAAATCAAACAATACAATAATTTTAAATAAGCATAATTAATTATATCTTAATTGTACATAAATTACAAGCCCCAAAAACAAAAATATATTAAAAACGTATACGATTACACTCAAACCGGAGCCAAATTTTAAAAGAAATAAAAATCCAACGTTAATTCGGCAAATTTTTTATCAAAAATCCGGTACAATATTCCGTACAGGAACCAAATTTTCTAAAATTCATCAAATCAGTGGCACTTTGGTAGCACTTGACATTGTATAATAAGGAAGTCGGTTCGACAAACATCTTTTTTGCTGCAGCATTTTCCGCCTTTGTTACTGTCAGGAAATACTGTTTTTTACCTGACGTATAAAGCGGAAGCAAGGGATCTCTATTTTAATACAAAAATAAATAATGAAAACGGAGTGTATTATGTATGAATATATCAATATACCCAAAAACAGACAATTATATTTGTGAAATCACCAAATCAGAAATCGTAGTGGAAGAAGTAGGAGAAGTAACGGTGTACGGCATACGATTGTATAACAAAATTCCGGAAAAAGCCTTGTTAACAAATGAAGCCTGCACAATCGAAGATATTTCTCCTGACTTTGACAGCGTTTGCCTTCTGAAACAAATGATCGACGAATTGGGAATTGAACCTGTTCATTTACGTGATATTGTAGAAGATTTTTTGTCACAAGTTTAGTGAATATTTTTCTTGACAAATGTGATAAGCGGCATTATACTTTCTATAGAGCTGTTCATTTTTTTCAGAAGGTCTGTTATAATTTAGTTTTTTGGAGGTCATAGTGTTGCAAATTGTAGTGGTGGACGATGACATAGACAACAACCAAGTGGTGATCAATGAATTATTGGCAATTAGCAAAGGCAATCAAACTCGAGTGATAACTGAGCTGAATGAATGTCACAGCTTTATGAATAGCAATGTACATTTAGTTATTATTTCCGTTTGTTCTCCTCAAATCAACTATATTTCGTTCATTGAAGAAATAAAATTAAAGAACTCAAAAAGCGTAATATGCTTGGCAGGAAACAATGATGCGCAGTCTGTGAATGTTTATATCCAAAATTGTGATTTATATATCAAGAAACCGTATTCTATCTCGGAAATACATAAGCTATATGAAACAGCCTTGCTTTTATCAAAACGAATGAAACGTTTGTATATCAACACCTTCGGCCGTTTTGATGTGTTGCTCGACGGCAGTGCCATTCATTTTCACAATGCAAAAGCAAAAGAATTGCTTGCTTTATGCGTTGACCACTGCGGAGGCGATGTCACAATGCCGGAGGCTATTGATAAACTTTGGCCGAACCGCTGCTATGATGAAAAAGTTAAACGCTTGTATCGTAAGGCAGTTATCTCCATTCACGAATGTTTTGAAGAAAACCATATTGACGGTATATTTGAAAGTTCCCGAGGCGTATGCTGCATTAATGCCGATGAATTTGAATGTGATTATTACTTATTTCTCAGCAATCCTCATCTTTATTCAGATATGTTCAATGGAATGTATATGTTTGAGTATGAATGGGCAGAAAATACACTCATTCAAATTGAAAAAATGATCAATAAAGAAACCGATGATGAGTTTGAATAACTCGAAGAACAATTTTATCATTATTGAAGGTATTGATGGTTTTCTGCACTTTTCTTCTGTTAACGGTTGAAATATCATCAAAAAATGCTATAATATGATTATCTGCAATTTTGACAGGAGGATGATATTATGCAGAAACATCACGGAGAACCATATTATATTACTACTCCTATTTACTATCCGTCGGGTAACCCTCACATTGGTCACTGCTATACGACCACGGCCTGTGACTCCATTGCAAGATACAGACGAATGCAGGGTTATGACGTAATGTTTCTGACAGGTACCGATGAACACGGACTGAAAATCGAACAAAAAGCAGCTGAAAAAGGAATTACTCCCAAACAGTATGTCGATGAGATTGTTGAAATATTCAAAAAACTCTGGAGCTTTATGAACATAAGCTATGACAGATATATTCGTACCACTGACGACTATCACGTAGAGGCAGTGCAGAAAATATTCAAGGCACTCTATGATAAAGGTTATATCTATAAGGGTGAGTACAAAGGAAAGTATTGCACACCCTGCGAAAGCTTCTGGACAGAATCTCAGCTGATCGATGGCAAATGCCCTGAGTGCGGCAGAGATGTCACCGAAGCAAAAGAGGAAGCTTATTTCTTTAAAATGTCACCCTTCTCCGACAGAATAGAAAAGCTTCTTACAGAAACCAACTATCTGCAGCCCAAAACAAGAGCGGTAGAACTCGTTAATAACTTTATCAAACCCGGTCTGGAAGATCTTTGTGTTTCGAGAACAAGCTTTCAATGGGGTATTCCCGTTACATTTGATCCCGGACACGTTGTTTATGTATGGATAGATGCACTCTCCAACTATATCACGGCACTGGGTTACGGCAATAACCACTATAATGATTATAACAAATTCTGGCCTGCTGATGTTCATATGGTAGCCAAAGACATTATGCGTTTTCATGCTATTATCTGGCCGGCAATGCTGATGGCTCTGGATCTTCCTCTGCCCAAACATCTTGCTGTACACGGCTGGATCACCTTTAACGGTCAGAAAATGAGTAAGTCTCTGGGCAACGTTGTCGACCCGTTCATACTGGGAGAACGATACGGAGCTGATGCTATCCGATACCATATTATGAGGGAAATGGCTTTGGGTTCGGACAGTTCCTTCTCTAATGAAATTATGATCAACCGTATCAACTCCGATCTTGCCAACGGTCTTGGCAACCTTGTATCAAGAACCGTTGCTATGGCAGATAAATACTTTGACGGTACACTGCCCGAAACACAGCAAAGCGGAGATTTTGATGATGATCTTATCACGCAGGCAGTGTCGCTTGTAGATAGGGTAGATTCCTATATCGAGCAAACACAGCTCAATAATGCCCTTGCGGAAATATTTAAGGTAGTATCACGCGCCAACAAGTATATTGATGAAACTACCCCGTGGATACTTGCCAAAGAGGAAAGCAACAAGCCAAGACTTGCTTGTGTTCTGTACAATCTTTTGGAAACGATCCGAATTGTATCCACTCTTCTTTCTGCCTTTATGCCGACAACTATGCCGAAAGTATGGCAGCAGATCGGTGCTGATGATACACATACCGTATATGAAAAAACGGCTGAATTTGGTGTACTTCCCAAAAACGTCACCGTCCATAAAGGAGAAATCATCTTCCCGAGGATTGACGTTGACAAGGAAATTGAAGCACTAAATGCCATTATCGGCAGTCAGAAAGCTCAGAAAGAACAGAAAAGACCGGAAGGTATTTCGCTGATTGGAATAGAAGATTTTGAAAAAGTCGAATTATGTGCAGCAAAAATCATCGCCTGTGAGCCTGTGAAGAAAGCAAAAAAGCTGTTGAAGCTAACCTTGAATGACGGCAGCGGCGAACGTACCGTTGTAAGCGGCATTGCCAAGTTCTATACTCCCGATGATCTGATCGGTAAAACCGTTGTTCTGGTTGCCAACCTCAAACCTGCAAAGCTATGCGGTGTGGAAAGCAATGGTATGATACTCGCAGCGGATGACAATGATGTTATTAAGGTTTTGTTTTTGGACGATATTGCTCCCGGCAGCAAAATCCGTTGATCACTCCCTGCTAAATCATCACATATACAATCAATTATCACAAAAATCAACCGTCCTGTATTAAAACAGGACGGTTGATTTTTTATCAAAACATTTTCAGATTTCGGGATTGGAGGGAAACGCCACACCGTCAGGACGGTTGATTTTGTCCTCGTCACCAAAGAAAATATTGTACCATACAAGGAACACATAAATAGTCCAAACCTTACGGCTGTTGTCCTCTCTATTATGAAAGTGATCGTCAAGATAAGAAACAATCAAATCGGTATTAAAAAATTTTTCAGCAGTAGGCGAAGTAAACATTTCCTTAACAACATTATAGTATTTTTCATCTCTGAGCCATACTCTTGTCGGGACAGGGAAACCAAGCTTTTTCTTCTCTGCGGTTGCTTTCGGAAGATGACGAAGCGCTGCCTGACGCATTGCATATTTGGTGGTGCCGTGAGCAATACGATATTTTGTCGGGATAGTGCGGGCAACTTTAAATACTTCTTTGTCCAGAAACGGTACTCTCAGTTCCAAAGAATTGGCCATACTCATACGATCTGCCTTCAAAAGGATGTCACCCACCATCCAAAGGTTGATGTCGAGGTACTGCATCTTGGTTTCATCGTCATAGTTCTTGACTCTGTCATAAAACTTTTTGCAAAGATCCTGCGGACGGGTAACGATCGAGTTATCCTTGAGTATCTGACGCTTTTCTTCATCATCATACATAAAAGCGTTTCCAATAAACTTATCTTCGGTTTTTCTGGCTCCTCTGAGGATATAACCTCTTCCCTTGATATGCGGCCATTTTTTAGCACTTCTTGCCAAAGCATACCGGAATTTTGTCGGCAATATCTTTTGATAGGTTTTAAATACGTGAGGTTCATTATAGACAGTATAACCGCCAAACAATTCATCTGCTCCCTCACCTGAAAGCACGACTTTTACATACTCGCTGGCAAGCTTCGATACAAAGTACAAAGCAATACAAGAGGGATCGGCAAGCGGCTGATCCATTTGATACTGTACACGGGGTACGGCAGACCAAAACTCTTCCGAACCGATAAGGTGGGTATGATGCTCCACACCGATCTCTTTGGATAAATTTTCTGCCCAGCTGATCTCATTATATTTTTCGCCAAAGTCAAAGCCTACAGTAAACGTTTTCTGATCGGCAAAATACGTGGACACATAGCTGGAATCAACGCCGCTGGAAAGAAAACATCCTACTTCAACATCGCTGATCTTATGTGTATTCACAGAATCTTCGAATGCTGCCTCTATTTTGTCCACAGCTTCGTCAATCGTCAATTTGGTATCCGGTTCAAAGGTCGCTTCAAAGTAACGTGTTGTTGTAACCTTACCATCACGGAACCACATAAAATGTCCCGGAAGCAGGCAGTAGATCCCTTCAAAAAAAGTTTCGGGCGGCACCACATACTGGAATGACAAATAGTTGTCGAGTGCTTTATAATTAAATTTCTTTTTGTATTTGGGAAATTCAAGAATACTCTTAATTTCCGAGCCATAAACCAGTTCACCGTCAACAACGGCATAATGCATTGGCTTAATACCAAAAAAATCTCTTGCAATAAAGATAGATTGATCTTTTGTGTTATAAATAGCAATACCGAACATACCACGCAAACGGTTCAGCATTTTTTCGCCCCATTGTTCAAAGGCGTGAATGATCACCTCCGAATCGGTATGGGTATAAAACTGATGTCCCAAACCAATCAGTTCCTCACGCAGTATCTGATAGTTATAGATCTCACCGTTAAACATCAGCACAAGGCTTTTATCCTCATTGTATATTGGCTGATGACCACTGTCAAGATCAATAATGCTCAAACGCCTGAACCCCATCGAAATAGTACTGTCTTTAAAGTAACCCACACTGTCAGGTCCCCGATGAGTGATAACATCAGTCATATTTTCGAGAATTTTATCCCTGTCGATGATCTGACCGGTAAATCCACATAATCCACACATAAATTCTGCCCCTTTTTTATTTCCTTCTTAAACTGATAAATTCAGATGAATTGAATACATATCAATTTTAACACAATCATTGTTAAGTTTCAACAGGAAAAATACCGTCAAAACCCAACAAATCTATATTTTCCGATTTACTTATTTTTTTACATTTTGTTCCCTCATCTATTGTACAATTTTCCGCACATTGTGAACTGCTCATTGTCTAAAGCCGGTAGGATTGCGGTTGCCATTTTTCAAAACTCTTATCTTATGATGGGAGGTATTTTGTATTTTGCTGATTGAATTTGTAAATTGAATGTTGTATAATTCATTAGAATGAAGTTTATCAACTGTCTTACTGTACACTCAGAGGTGATTATTTGGTTCTTAATGCACGATCCCATTCTTTCGCAAAAGCGATTTTTTCTTTTTTGGATAACACGTCTTATTTTCGGCTTGCATTTATGGCAGTATTATTCTGCGACGTAAGATATATGTTCCCCACTGTTTATTATTCACTGGTTTCAGTCATATCTGTCTGGGCATTATATATATTCATTAAACAGTATATTATCAAGCAAAAAATCAAAAAAATACGTTACCGAAAAATCATCTGCCTGTTTTTAGGTTGTGCCTTACTTTCCGTACTGCTGCACTGCACGACCAACTTACCCGAAAATATTTTCTCGGTATATATGATTGGCTTATGCTTGTTTATGTTTTATGGTATCCACTCGGAAAAAAGCAATTTTCGCATCCGAAAAGAAATGAAACGATTATTGGATGCCCTTACTCTTATCTCTACCTTTCTGATGGTGGTAGGATTAGCCATCCTCGCTGTTTTTCCCAACGGAGTTTTGATTAACGGTTTTGATTTTGGTATCCACGAAAGTCGTTTTGTCGGTGTCATTCCTAACGCTAACGTGAACGCATTTTATGCAGTAATGGCACTGGTATCGTGTCATATTCTCTGGAAAATGAGAAAAGCAGAAGGCACACTCACCAAAAAAATTAAAATCTATTATTTAATATGTGCGGTGATTGATACTGTATCCGTTTTTCTGACGGACAGCAACGATACATTATTATTTATTATTACTTATATTTCTTTTGTGGCTTTTTATGAAGTATTCAAAGATTTCAGTAAGGAAAAATTTCAGCATTTTACGATGCGTTTCGCCATCGTAGGACTGTGCTGTGTTTTGATCATAGCCGGTTTTGTGGGTATGAGAGTTCTCACACAAAACGGTGTGTCACTGATGATCACCTTTGGAGAGTCAAAAACACAAATTTCCAAAGGTATTACTACCGATGAAAACGGCAGTGTACAAATCGCTGATGATACCGATCGAGATACTGCCGATAATGAGTCTTACAGCTTTAAACACCAAAACAAAAATATCGACAGCGGACGTTTTGTGCTTTGGAGACAGGCTCTGACACTGATCGAACATCATCCTATTATGGGAATAGGAAAAGCTAATATCGTTGAGTACGGCACAAAATATGTCGGCAAACTGAAAACGACCATACTGGGGAATTACCAATATATTGATTTTCATAACGGATTGCTTACCATTCTTGTCAGTTTCGGATTGGTTGGGTTTAACATCTTTATGATTTTCGCCATTACCGTTGCCAAAGCGATACTCAAGCCAATATTCAGATTTCGCAAGCAAACGGCACGTGACGGAAATGTGCTTGTGCTGATAGCCGCATTTTGTACAGCGTACTGTGTGTATTCTATGTTTGAGGCAGCATTGCTGGTCGATGACTCTTACAGAGTATTTATTTTTTGGCTGATGCTTGGTTTCGGGTTAAGTTATACCTGCAAGTACCTCCGACATAACCGAGTGTTTCCGGAAACCGTCACCAATGACGTTATTCCGCTGAAAACCAGAATTCAAAACAGACTGAAAAACCGATAATACTCTTTTGCCCGTCATATTGTGCTATACATAAGGTTCTTTTCCATAACAAAATTTTCGTGCAGGCTTTTGCGCACTCTATTGTAAAAATAAATAGAATAGGTTATAATATCTCCATAGAAATTTTCTGTGGAGGTATTTTTTATGAAAGACGGTTTTTTGCGTACAGCATGTGCTACCCCGAAGATAAAGGTTGCCGACTGCTCCAACAATGCCATCAACATTATCGAAATGGCAAAAGAAGCTGCCGCAAACGGAGCTTCTCTTGTTGTATTTCCTGAGCTTTGTATCACTGGCTACACCTGTTCGGATTTGTTCCTGCAGAGGTCACTGCTCACCTCCGCCGAAAATGCCCTTTCCGAGATCATCTCCCAAACGGCAGAACTGGATACTGTCATTATTGTCGGACTGCCTGTTCCTTCGGGAGCGGCTCTGTATAATTGTGCCGCTGTTATCTGCCATGGTAAGCTTCTTGGCTTGGTTCCTAAAAAACACATTCCCAACTACTCGGAATTTTATGAACTGCGTCATTTTACTCCTGCCGGTGAAATGAAAACAAAAGAAATGTTTGGACGATCCATCCCGCTTGGCAATGACATTATCTTTGAATGCAGCGACATGCCGGAATTTCGTCTTGGCGTCGAAATTTGTGAGGATTTATGGACAGCCGAACCCCCTTCAGGCAAACTGGCTCTTTCGGGTGCCACCGTCATTGCCAATCTTTCCGCAAGTGATGAAGTGATCGGCAAAGCCGGTTATCGTCGTATGCTGGTCAGCTCTACTTCCGCAAGACTGCTGGCAGGTTATCTCTACTGCAGTGCCGGACTCGGTGAAAGTACCACTGATATGGTATTTTCCGGACACGACATCATCTGCGAAAACGGTACCATACTGGCAGAATCCAAACGATTTGCCACCGGCATTATTTACGCCGATATTGACCTGCAAAAGCTGGAAGGTGAACGCCGACGCTCCAACACTTTTGCAGAACAAAACACCACTAACGTTGCCCATTTTCATTTACCTCTAAAAGAACTTACCCTCAATAGAAATATCAGCCGCACCCCGTTCGTCCCCGAAAGTAAAGTCAATTTGAAGGAACGCTGTGAAGAAATATTGACCATTCAGGCAACCGGACTTGCTACCCGAATTGAACACACCAATGCAAACTCTGTTGTAATCGGATTATCGGGAGGTCTTGACTCAACACTTGCTCTGATCGTTGCCGTACACGCTATGGATACGCTCGAACGCAGCCGAAAGGATATTATAGCCGTAACAATGCCTTGCTTCGGCACTACCAAACGTACCAAAAGCAACGCACAAATTCTTGCTGAAAACTACGGCGTATCATTTAAGGATATTAATATTGCCAAGGCGGTAACACAGCATTTTCAGGACATCGGACAAAATATCAATACCTTTGACGTAACTTACGAAAACGGACAAGCTCGTGAACGAACACAAGTATTAATGGATATTGCCAACAAAACGGGAGGATTTGTCATCGGTACAGGTGATCTGTCAGAGCTGGCACTGGGTTGGGCAACCTACAACGGAGATCATATGTCAATGTATGCCGTTAATGCTTCTATTCCCAAAACGCTGGTACGTCATTTAACCGCCTATGAAGCGGACCATACCGAAGGAAAGCTGCGTGATGCACTGCTTGATATACTCGATACACCTGTCAGTCCCGAACTTTTGCCACCCAAAGACGAAGAAATTGCACAAATTACCGAGGACTTAGTAGGACCTTATGAACTGCACGACTTTTTCTTATATTATTTTGTCCGTCTGGGATTTACGGCAGAAAAAATATATCGTCTTGCTAAAATCGCTTTCAGCGGTGCTTATGATGATGAAACCATTAAAAAATGGCTGAAAACTTTTATTCGCCGTTTCTTTACACAGCAATTTAAACGTTCCTGCCTGCCCGATGGACCCAAAGTTGGTACGGTTACACTTTCGCCAAGAGGCGACTGGCGTATGCCGAGCGATGCCGTCAGCACCGAATTTACACTTCAATAAGAAGGTCTGTGCGTAATATCTGCCGAAAAGCGATCCGATACAGTACCGCATATTTTAGAGCATATCAACTTTACTTTATTCCATTTTTGTACTATAATATCTGTATGAAAAAATCAAGCTGAAAGGAAAGTTAAAATGAGCACTATCAGAGAAGAATCACTCAAAAAACATTATGAATGGCAGGGTAAAATTGAGGTTGTATCAAGAGCCCCCATTACCAATTCCGAAGAACTTTCACTCGCCTACACTCCCGGTGTGGCGGAGCCTTGTCTGGAAATACAGAAGGATTATGAAAAATCATTCAAACTGACCAGAAGAAACAACCTCGTCGCCGTTATTACCGATGGTACTGCTGTGCTCGGTCTCGGTGACATCGGACCGGAAGCAGGTATGCCTGTAATGGAAGGAAAGTGCGCCCTGTTTAAAGCATTCGCTGACGTAGATGCATTTCCACTTTGCGTTCGCTCCAAGGATGTAGATGAAATTGTCCGCACTATTTACCTGATCTCCGGCAGCTTCGGCGGTATCAATCTTGAGGATATTGCCGCACCCAGATGCTTTGAAATTGAACGCAGGCTGAAAGAAATTTGTGATATTCCTGTATTCCACGATGACCAGCACGGTACGGCTGTTGTCGTCGCCGCTGCAATGCTCAACGCTCTCAAACTCGTCAAGAAAGATATTAAAGACATCAAAGTGGTGATCAACGGTGCAGGCTCTGCCGGAATCGCTATTGCCAAACATATTATGAATATGGGAGTACAGCATATTGTACTTTGTGACAGCGTGGGAATTATCTGTGAAGGTGATCAAAGACTCAATGCCGAAAAAGCGGCTATGGCACAAATCACCAACAGAGAACACCTCACAGGTGATCTTGCCGAAGCAATGAAAGGAACTGACGTGTTTATCGGTGTATCTGCTCCCGATATTGTCAGCGAAGATATGGTTCGATCAATGAACAAGGACGCCATTGTATTGGCAATGTCCAATCCCACTCCGGAAATTATGCCTGACAAAGCTAAAAAAGCAGGAGCTAGAATTGTCGGTACAGGCCGCTCCGATTTTCCGAACCAGATCAACAATGTTCTGGCTTTCCCCGGCATTTTCCGTGGTGCACTTGATTGCCGTGCTAAGGAAATTAACGAGGAAATGAAGGTCGCTGCTTCTGTTGCGATCGCTTCTCTCGTGTCAGACGAAGATCTTTCAGAAGATTACATTCTTCCTTATGCCTTTGATAAACGTATGGGACAGACCGTTGCAGAAGCGGTGATGGAGGCTGCCAGAAAATCAGGTGCTGCAAGAGCCTAATTTTTGATCGGCATAATGCGCTTTCCTATCACAAAAAAGAATGACAGCAAAAATGTTTGACAAAAAATAAAAATTGTATTATAATCCCTATAGTTATGAGTGAAATAAACAGCTGCGGATACGAAAGTACCCGAGGAAAGTCCGGGCTCCACAGGGCAAGGATAACGGCTAACGGCCGCCGGGGGTGACCCCAGGGAAAGTGCAACAGAGAGATACC
>CADCOE010000076.1 GCA_902802985.1 uncultured Ruminococcus sp. | reverse complement strand
TTTCACTTCATTGGAGTATTACTATTCAGAGTTTATTTTAGCATAGATCATCCGCATACGCTCGCCGCGGTGTTATTGGGCGGGTACGAATTATAAATTAGTATATCCCATCAAGCTCTTGTCAACTTCTTTGGCAACATCTCTTCCTTCTCGAATAGCTCTTACTACCAGTGATTGACCAATGTGCATATCACCGCATACAAAAACTTTTTCAGAATTGGTTTGATGTGTATTGTTGGGGGAGAGAACATTTCCTCTGGCATTCATTTCAACACCAAATGCCGAAGTGACATAGGTTTGTGCACCGATAAATCCAGCAGCGATAAGGACGAGATCCGCTTCTACGGTATATTCGGAATTTTCTATTTCCTTCATTATTGTTCTTTTAGATACAGGATCTTTTTCGGAGGTCAGTTTTACCAGTACGGCGCCTGTAAGATTACCGTTTTCATCTGAGAGAAATTCTTTAACAGTAGTCTGATACTTTCGTGGATCGTGACCATATACACCGATGGCTTCTTCTTGTCCATAATCTGTTTTACATACTCTGGGATATTCGGGCCAGGGATTGTTTTCGCTTCGAGTTTCAGGCAATTTAGGCATCATTTCAAGCTGTAAAACGCTTTTCGCTCCGTGTCTGACGCACGTTCCAACACAGTCATTGCCGGTGTCACCGCCGCCGATAACGATGACATTCTTATCTTTGGCACTGATATAAGTACCATCCTGTAAACCATTATCCAAGAGAGCTTTTGTAGTAGATTTCAAAAAATCTACGGCAAAATAAATACCGTTAGCTTCTCGTCCTTTTGCCGTAATATTTCTTGGTTCGGATGCTCCGCAGGCAAGGATAACCCGATCAAATTCCTTCAGCAATTCTTCCGCTTTAACAGTATTTCCTACATCAGCATTCGTTTTGAATAAGATACCTTCTGCTTTCATAATAGCAATACGTCGATCAATAATTTGTTTTTCCAACTTCATATTTGGTATGCCGTACATCAACAATCCGCCCACTCTGTCAGAACGTTCAAATACCGTAACATTGTGTCCACGTTGATTAAGCTGGTCGGCAGCAGCGAGTCCCGAAGGACCCGAACCGATCACAGCGACTTTTTTTCCTGTACGAATTTTAGGTGGATTGGGTGCGGCATATCCTTCTGCATAAGCCTTTTCTACAATGCTGTATTCATTGGATCGTACAGTAACAGGACTACCGTTAGCTCCACAGGTACAGGATTTTTCACAGAGAGCAGGACACACACGTGACGTAAATTCCGGAAAGTTGTTAGTTTTTTTCAGCCTGTGGTAAGCTTTTTCGGTGCGACCTCTGTATAGTAAGTCGTTCCATTCGGGAATAAGATTGTTGAGCGGACAGCCTGACATCATACCTCCGATCATCATTCCCGACTGGCAAAACGGAATACCGCATTCCATACACCGAGCAGCCTGTTGGCGTTGTTCTTCGTCACAGAGGGCGGTATGGAATTCGTTATAGTGTTGAATGCGGTCTGTGACGGAATCTGCTGCAAATTCTGTTCTTTCATATTCTAAAAATCCAGTTGTTTTTCCCATTTTATCCCCCTCTTTACTTATGCTTTACAATATTGTAAAATGCTTCAATGCGAGCCTGTTCAAAGGAAAGTCCTTTTTCCTCAAATGATGCAATGGCAGCCATCATTTTTTTATAATCGTGAGGAATGATTTTCTTGAATTTAGGAATGTAATTTTCAAAGTCATCAAGAATTTGTTTTCCTTTTAAAGAGCCTGTTGCCTGAACGTGTTCTTCAATCAGCGTTTTCAGTTCAAGCACATCATATTTATCACTAAGTTCCGAGAACTCTACCATCTCTTTGTTGAGTCTGGTATACAAATCTCTGTCTTCATCCAGAACATAAGCGACACCGCCTGACATACCGGCAGCAAAGTTTTTGCCGGTTTTACCAAGAATGGCGACACGTCCCCCTGTCATATATTCACAGCCATGATCACCGACACCTTCCACAACGGCATAAGCTCCCGAGTTTCTGACGCAGAAACGTTCGCCGGCAACACCGTTGATAAATACCTTACCTTTTGTCGCACCGTATAAAGCCACATTACCAATAATAATATTCTGGCTTGCGTCGAATTGAGATCCTTTTGGTGGATAGATAACGAGCTTACCTCCAGAAAGACCTTTTCCAAAGTAGTCATTGGAGTCACCCGAGAGTTCCAGTGTAAGACCTTTTGGAATAAAAGCACCAAAACTTTGACCGCCTGAGCCGTTGCATTTCACAACGAAAGTATCTTCATCCAATGTGTCATTATAAAGTTTGGTGATTTCAGAACCAAACATCGTACCAAAGGAACGGTTTGTATTTTTAACGTCTACAGTAATTGTTTTTTTCTGTTTTTTCTTTAATGCACCGGAAAGCTGTTTCATCAAAACTGTATTGTCCAGTGTTTCATCCAGTTTAAAATCATAGAGATCTTTACTGGAATATTGAATGGTCTGACCTGCAAATTTTGTACTGAGAATATTATTCAGATCAATGTGGGAATATTTACTTTCCGGATATTCTTTTTTACAAAGCAGATCGGTTCGTCCTACTAGTTCATCAAGTGTTCTGACACCAAGTTTAGACATATATTCTCTCAGTTCCTGAGCAATGAACATCATAAAATTGATAACATATTCAGGTTTTCCGGGGAATTTTTTTCTCAGTTCTGGATTTTGTGTGGCAACACCAAACGGACAGGTGTCAAGATTGCATACTCTCATCATTGTACAGCCCAGGGAAATCAATGGGGCAGTGGCAAATCCGAATTCTTCCGCACCCAGTATGGCAGCAATAGCAACATCTCGTCCGGTCATCAATTTGCCATCTGTTTCTATTACCACTTTGTTTCTTAATCCATTTTGAATGAGTGTCTGATGTGCTTCAGCCAGTCCTAATTCCCACGGCAGACCCGCATTATGGATAGAAGTGCCCGGAGCAGCACCTGTACCACCATCATAGCCGGAAATCAAGATACATCCGGCTCCTGCTTTAGCAACGCCGGCAGCGACTGTTCCGACACCACATTCTGAAACCAGTTTAACGGAAATACGTGCGTCCTTGTTGGCGTTTTTTAAATCATAGATAAGTTGTGCCAGATCTTCAATAGAATAAATATCATGATGGGGTGGAGGAGAGATCAATGATACACCGGGAGTAGAATGTCTGGTTTTAGCGATCCACGGATAAACTTTAGTACCTGGAAGATGTCCGCCTTCACCCGGTTTTGCTCCTTGTGCCATTTTGATTTGAATTTCTTTGGCGGAATTAAGATAGCGGGAAGTGACACCAAAGCGTCCTGATGCAACCTGTTTAATCGCAGAACAGCGGTCATTGGAAGTGCCTTTAGTAGAAAGACGTTCTTCACTTTCACCGCCTTCGCCGGAATTGGATTTGCCGCCAAGCTTGTTCATAGCCAAAGCGAGAGCCTCATGAGCTTCCTGGGAGATGGAGCCATAAGACATAGCACCTGTTTTAAAACGCTTGACAATACTTTCAGCACTTTCCACTTCTTGCAGCGGTATGGGGGTATCAGCGTAACGAAAATCCATCAATCCTCTCAGACTGACCGGAGCTAACTCTTCTGTAATAAGATGTGAATATTGCTTGAAAGTTTCATAATCACCAGTGCGAGTAGCTTTTTGAAGCAAATAAATAGACATCGGATTATAAAGATGCTCTTCTTTACCGCTTCTGAATTTATGTTTGCCTCTGGATTCGAGTTCATTATCTGTGCCAAGTCCGAGAGGATCAAAAGCAGCGGTGTGCAGATTATCGTTATAGTTCTCAACATCTTTTAAAGTAATACCGCCAATTCTGCTGACAGTACCTGTAAAATACTTATCAATTACTTCTTTTCCGATACCGATTGCTTCAAAGATTTGAGAACCCTGATAAGAACGTATGGTAGAAATGCCCATTTTAGAAGCGATCTTAACGATACCGTGAAGAATAGCACTATTATAATCATCGACAGCGGCATAATAGTCCTTATCAAGAAGATCATCATTGATCAGTTCGTGAATAGTTTCCTGAGCCAGATAAGGGTTAATAGCGGAAGCACCGTAACCGAGGAGTGCCGCAAAGTGGTGGACTTCTCTTGGTTCACCGCTTTCAAGTACCATTGCAAGTGACGTTCTTCTTTTGGTATCGACCAAATGCTGATGAAGGGCTGAAACAGCAAGAAGAGAAGGGATTGCCAGATGATTTTCATCCACACCTCTGTCCGAAAGGATAAGGATATTGGCACCTTCATTATAAGCTTTATCTGCTTCTCTGAACAGTCGGTTGATCGCTTTGGAGAGCTTGGTATTTTTATAGTAAAGAATAGGAATAACAGCTGACTTAAAACCGCTCTTATTCAAATTTTTAATTTTAAGAATATCGGTGGAAGTCAATATGGGATTATGAATTTTCATTACCTGGCAGTTATCGGATTTTTCTTCAAGAATATCGCCGGCTCTGCCAATAAAAACACTGCTGGAGGTTACGATTTCCTCTCTGATAGCATCGATCGGCGGATTGGTGACCTGTGCAAAAAGCTGTTTAAAATAATTGAACAGTGGTTGGGGTTGATCGGACATTACAGCAGCAGGACTGTCAGTACCCATTGCACAAATTGCTTCAGAACCGTTTTTCGCCATGGGAAGGATCGTTGTCATTACATCTTCATAGGTGTAACCAAAAGCCTTTTGCAGACGCTTTCTGTTATCGGCAGTATGTTCTTCTACTTTAATGTTTGGTATTTTAAGATCTTTTAAGCGTACCAAATTGCTGTCAAGCCATTCACCGTAAGGCTGTCTGCCGGCATAATATTCTTTCAGTTCCTCATCATCGATCAGTCTGCCCTTTACAGTGTCTACAAGAAGCATTTTACCGGGGCGAAGTCGTTCTTTAGCAACGATCTTTTCGGGAGCAATGGGAAGTGCTCCCACTTCAGATGAAAGAATTAGGCATCCATCATCGGTAATATAATATCTTGATGGTCTGAGTCCGTTTCTGTCAAGAACAGCTCCCATTATATCGCCGTCCGAAAACAGAATAGAGGCAGGACCATCCCAAGGTTCCATCATTGTGGCATAATATTGATAAAAATCTCTTTTTTTCTGGCTCATTGCTTTGTTGTTTTCCCAAGGTTCGGGTATAGTGATCATTACAGCAAGAGGCAGATCCATACCGCTCATCACCAAAAATTCCAGTGTATTATCAAGCATTGCCGAGTCAGAGCCTTCTGTGTTGACGACAGGAGTTACTTTATCCAGATTACCTTTCAGATGTTCTGATTTCATATTTTCTTCACGGGCAAGCATTTTATCAGCGTTGCCTCTGATGGTATTGATTTCACCATTGTGGACGATCATACGGTTGGGATGTGCTCTTTGCCAACTGGGATTAGTATTGGTAGAAAACCTGGAATGAACCATTGCGATAGCAGATTCATAATCTTCGTCCTGTAAATCGGGAAAGAAATTTCTCAAATCGCCCACCAAAAACATTCCTTTATAGACAATGGTTCTGCTGGAAAGTGAAACTACATAGGTGTCTTCATTGGATTGTTCAAAAATACGTCTAGCGACATACAATCTTCTGTCAAAATCAATTCCTTTTTTAGCATCAGAAGGACGTTTAATAAAGCATTGTATGATAGCCGGCATACATTCTACAGCCTTATGTCCAAGAACGTCAGGTCTGGATGGAACGTTTCTCCATCCCAAAACTTCCAATCCTTCTTTGGAAGCGATGATTTCAAACATCTTTTTTGCCTGATTTCTTGCCAGTTCATTCTGCGGAAAAAAGAACATACCGACTGCGTAATCTCTTTCGCTTCCCAGTGTGATCCCCAATTCTTGCTGTGCTGTTTTGCGGAAGAACTTGTGTGAAATCTGGAGCAGAATACCAACACCATCACCTGTTTTTCCCTCTGCGTCCTTACCTGCTCTGTGTTCCAAAGTCTCAACGATGGTCAGAGCGTTGTCTACAGTACTGTGTGACGGAATACCTTTAATATTGACAACGGCACCTATACCGCAGTTGTCGTGTTCAAATTTCGGAGAGTATAGTCCTGTACAGACGGCTTTCTTTTTTCTCTGCATAAATAATCACCCTTTCGTGATACGTGAATTCGTATCATTTATTCTTTCCCTGCGGCACCCTGTGACAAAATGTGTCAATTTTTATGAAACACAAATGAATGATTTCATTTTGAACTTGCAAAATAAAAATCAGAATGGTTATAGTAAAAAATTCTCTTATCAGGCGATCACAAATTTGTTCTTAAGTGCAGCAATGACATTATAGCACCATATAACACAAAATGCAAGTTTTTTTTTAAAACTTGCAAAAATTTTTTTAAAAAAATCATTTTCGAAATCAAGAAACGGAAGGGTATTGGATTGATGATAAGATTCTCAGGATAGAGTTTGTCTGATAAGCAGAGGGAAAATGCTCTGTTTAAATAATTTTTTTTGTTTTATGAAAAATGCTCTAAAAATGACAGATATTCGGAATATCATTGAATGTATGAAAAATATTTTATGCATAATTTTTTTGATAATTCATATGAATTTTGAAGATTATCTTGATGTTGTGTTTGGTTAACTTTGAGAAAATAAAGCGAAGCAAAAATAATTTGCAAGTCAACATTTTTTTCTGTCAAAAATTTGTTTAATAAATTGCTGTTATAAGTGCATAAATAAAATTATCAAACATTTATAAAGTTGTATAACCATAACAAATAAAAAACGATACCGCTATCCCTGTAATGAAAAATAATACAGGCTTACTCATCAAGAGTTTGAGCCTGTATTATCAGGGTTATAGAATAAATCACTAATTCATTAATAAATGGGTTCAATCAGCGTTGTTGATAGTTTGACATCACAATTTTTTTGCGAATTAGTCCTACGGTTAAACCGCTGATGCAGAATGCTCCGCCGGCTATTGCATAGATCACGGTAAGATGATTGGTAGTTCCGTAAATCTCTATTACCCCTTGGATGATAGACCCTACTGTCAAGGTAGCTATTCCGCTGTTCCACAGATGCAGAGCGGTAATATGAGGAATATCCCTATTTTTAAATGTTATAATGCTGTATGGGAGAGAGCATCCGGACAGCGGAATTACACAGGCAAAAAGCATAAAATAGGAATAAACTCCAAAGCTGAATGCCTCATATACTGCTGCAAATAATGTACAGAACAGTGCAGCAACAAGACTTTCGATTAGGTATTTTTGCAGTCTTTTATTATTCTCCGATGTACACAATGTCGCTCACTCCTCTCTCTTTCATAGATTTGCCGGAAGTTGTTGGATAATTGATAATCTTACCGTTGAAATATAACGTGGAAGAACCGCCGCCGTCTAGATTATAGGCTACATTGACTCCTATATTCTGCATAAAGGATGCTAACTGATACAATGATAATCCTTGACTGTCACTTGTTCTGCCGTCAGATACCACAAAAACATAATGACATGTATCGATCATACCAATAGCAGTTCTTGGATTGCTGGTCATAGCTTTACCTACCTCAGCATTAACAGATACATCAACCTGACCATTTTGCAGCAAGGCAGGACCAAAAGAGAATGCCTGCCATACACCTTGCTCAACAAGATCTTGTGCAGATTGAGCATTTGAAAAGACATCTGGGATAAACAGTTCGAAATTAGTGATAAACAGCGTCACAGTTCCTTACACTGCGACGCTGTTTCAAAATGTCAGTATATTATTCAGACGGTATCATTACGCTGATACAAAACATTCCTTCGTCTTCGTAAATGTCAACAAGACCATCATATTTTTCGGTAATACTTTTGATTTGTTTTAATCCATATCCATGTGCGTCGGCATCAGACTTGGCAGAAACAAGCTCAGGGTTGACGTTAATAACAGAACTATCGATCTTGTTTTTTATGTTAATCGAATCATAACCACGCTTTCTACAGACAGATATATAAATGAATTTCTGGACACTATGAATACTTGCCTCGATAGCATTATCAAGCATATTGCTCAGGACAGCGGAGAAATCTACACTGCCCATTTTTTCAAATGGCAAATTTTCTATTTCTGCCTTGAAAGGAATATTATGTTGCTGTGCATATTCCAATTTTGTGTTAATAATATAATTCATAACAGAGTTACCGGTCTGAATATAGGAATAAACATGATTAAGTTTGTCCAAAACAACGGATAGATAATCCTTTGCTTTGTCAATTTCTCTACTGTTGAGATAGGAAGCAATCACCATAATATGATTTTTCATATCATGCTTGAGCCTTCGTGTATTTTCATATAAACGCTCAATTTCCTTTTGTTGATCAAAATTGTTCTGATAAACTGCTTGCAACTGTTCATATTGATATTGTAAATCAAGATTTTTTGCCACCTCGGCGGAATATTCTTTTTCGAGTCGTTCATATTCTGCTTTGAGTTTTCCGTTTCCGATCATCTCATATACCTCATTATCATTTTTTTGATATTATCACGGTTTGTTCTGCCAATAGGCAGAAGTGTTTTATCATCAAGTTCAATATTTTCCCCGTAAACCCTGAAAATATGCTTTCCGTTGACAAGAAAGCCTTTATGTATGCGGATAAATCCTTTGACAGTCAATTCATTTTCCACGGAGATGATTGTACTTCTGAATTTGAAGGTTTTATCGAAAGTATGCAGATTGATGTAATTCTGCTTTGATTCAAGATAAAGAATATCAGATGTTAATACCCGACAATATCCTTCATTTGTCTTAAAACTGAAATATTCGTTTTTCTTTTGCAGTTCCCTGACAATGCTTTCGGAAACTATGCCAATTTCTTCATCGAAATGACTTTTTCGTATGAAACCAAAGGGATGATAAAGAAATGATTGATATACAAGTGCATCGTGATTGGTTACGAATACTAATAAGGTTTCGGTATTCTTATCTGTCAGAAACTGTGCAATATCCATTCCACCGAGTTTTGGCATATCAATATCTAAAAACAAAACATCAGATATATTGTTTTTTAAATACTCCAACAGCACAAATGAATTATCTGTACTGAATAGATTTAAGGCGTATCCTGATTGGTCAAACGCTTTTTGTATTTTTACACTGAGATCATCCAGCACTCTTTTTTCGTCATCACAAATTGCTATGTTAATCATTTTTTGTAACTATTCAGCACCCCACCCCAAAAACCTGATTGATCTGACCTGATAAAACCATCTTAACTGCGTGATAAGAATCAAACCCG
>CADCOE010000075.1 GCA_902802985.1 uncultured Ruminococcus sp. | reverse complement strand
GTAATTCATTATATCGGGAAAACCTTTATCTGTCACTTCTATTTTTAGTTTTCGTATTGGTGGGGAATCGTTTATTTCCATGTAATCGGAACTTTTATCAAAACACTGTTTGCCATTCTGATCAATCAAAAAAGCATTATTATAGCCTTCGTTTTTTACTATTTTCCAAATATTCACTTTGACACCTCATAATAAAACTTTCAAGCTCTCTTTCAGTAATTTCTTCTTCATACTCAAAAAGAATACTTGCAAAATATTTACCACCTGCATCCTGACTTACCGTAACAGCTTTCATTGGTAATCATCAGGGTATATCCTGAATTTATAAGCTTTATTCATAGCTTTTCACCTTGGCTTTGTATATACTTCTTGATTACTTCTATTGGTGCTTCGCCTGTTGTCAGCAAGCAAAAACTTTGACTCCAAAAATACTCTTCCCATAGTTTTCTTCTAATTTCAGGAAATTCTTTTTTTAATAATCTGCTGCTTGCACTTTTGTAAGCGTTTATGAATTTGCTTATTTCACTTTTAGGATGTGCTTTGAAAAGAATATGTACATAGTCAACATCGTAATTCCATTCTTGTAATGTAATATTGTAATTCGGAGATATATACTCAAATATTTCTTTAGCTCGTTCGGAAATGTTTTCATCGAAGACTTTTCTCCGGTATTTTATCACCAACACAAGGTGGTAATACAGCAAAAATACTGAATGTGCATTATTATCTAATTCCATTGCTATCATCAACTCTATTCTCTGTTCGACTGATTTGATAATAGCATAGATTATTATTTGTGTCAAGGAAAAAATCAGTCTTGCGAATGAATGGGTTGCATAGAATTATTCGTTGTCTTTTCTGTGCGATCTTTCTGCTTTGCCGTTGTGTCTGGGAGTGTATGGTTTGATTAGCTTGTGTCTTATTCCTTTCTCTTTGAGGTATACCTCAAAGAGCGTCATATCTTTCGGATTTTTGCTGCCGTCAAATTTCTTGGTAAACTCAAAACCGTTGTCGGTTTGTATGCACTCCACATTAAAAGGAAATACCTTGAGCATATGCTCAAGAAAAATTTTTGAAGAATAGGTACTCTGCTCCTTAAAGTCCTCAATGTACCTGAACCGAGAGTATTCATCAATGGCTGCGTATTGATAGACCTTAGGATGGATCAACACTTTTAAATTGCTTCATTATGGAGCGGACACTATTTAATATTATTTTTTTGATTTTTATGTCACAAATCGTTTCAAAAACTGACTATATGTATGAGGGACGGAAAGGCAGATGAGTGTGTAAATGATACTTTTTTAGCGGTATGGAACGCAATACCTCCGCAAAAACCAAAAATATTGAAAACATTTGTGTGCAGGATAGCAAGAAATATTTCTATCAACAAATACCAATATAACAGTGCCGAAAAACGAAATGTAAATTTCCAAGTTTGTTTAGATGAATTTGAAGAATGTATCACTGGAGGTTCAACACCCGAAGATGAATACTATGTTTCGGAAATCGCAAAGTATATTGATGAATATCTTGATACACTGAGTAAAACAAACAGATTGATTTTTGTTCGCAGATATTGGTATATGGATACATACGAATTTTTAAGTCGTGTTACTGGTCTTAGTGTAGCAAGTATAAGAAAACGTCTCTCAAGAACCAGAAACGGACTTAAATATTATTTAAAATCAAGGGGAGTAGTATTATGAAAAAAAATACTCTTATTAAAGCTATGAGCCAAATCAGCGATGAACATATTGCAGAATTTGCGGATTTATCACCTAAACCACCAAAAAAACTTGATAAATTTAAATCTTATGCTGTTTTGGCGGCAGGGGTTGCACTGATGTTATGTACTGCACCTATTGTTTACTATACTACTAACAACAGTAATATTGTTATGGAAACACCTCCTAAGTTGGCAAGTAATAGTCCCGAAAATTCAGCAAATGCCATTATTTCAAAGTCCGAAAATTCATCTGATCAATTATCAGACAGCACAGAAGGTTCAGAATCATCAGCCACATTAACAGACAACGATCTGAAAGAAAGTCAAACTACTTCTGAGCAAGTGACGGAATATAGTACAACTAAATCTTTTGAACAAACAGTTGAAAGCAATATGTCAGATGGTTTAGAATCTTCAGAAAAACAGGTCGAACACGACATATCTATTCTAACAACTGAAAGTGACTTTGATAAAGAGATACTCTCTTCAAACTCTTCGGATAATTCAAACTTCAAGGATGAACCAAAACCAAATACAAAATATTTGCCGGAAGAAAAAAACATTGATGACTTTGATGTAGATTCAATGGGAGTTGTTGTTTATGACGGACGAATTTATTATCAGGACTTGTCAATGGATTATAATGAAACCGATATTGAGCAATTGGAAAAAATGCTTGATGATAATTTGGGTTCCACCATTTACAAGAATAATGAGTGGTGGGAGAACAAAATCCAAAATGAAGTTTTGAGTGAAAATTTTGTTTCATCATATGATGGCAAAATCTACTCCATAAAGGGCAAAAGAGTGGAAGAAGAAATTGCAGTTAAAATAAGTGATGAAAATGATAAAATAATAATTTTTTTGAAATCTTAAAGGGGGCTTTCATATGAAAAAGCGTTTGATTATTATGCTTATTGCTGTATTCGCAGTAATGGCTGGGTGTGGGCAAACAAATGATGAGGTCAAGACAACTGCCGCTGATGCAAAAACGAATACTGTATCAGAAAATAGCACAATCAAAAATCTTGAAATTCGCACTGAAAAAAATGCTGGAAAGTTGAATGTGACTGACGAAAAAATATATTCATCTGAAACCATAAAAAGCTCACAAAATCCGCAGACAAAATCAATTACTGATGAAACTTCCAGGTATTTTGAAGTTGCCGAAATATCAGAATCAGATGAAGATTTCAATATATTCGGAAAGTTAAGTTCATTGCATTACAAAACAATCACCTGTGACGGCTTGCCGGAATATGAACTTAAAGCCACAGATGGGTCAGTTTATTTGATAAATCTGACTGATAAATGGGTATGGAATAACAAAAAAGGTGATGTAGAAGCAGTTTGACCGGATGAACTTATTTCATGTCTTAATGAAAATGGTGAATCCGTGGGATTGAAAATTTCAGAATTTGCACCGATAGCCGATGAGTCTGTGTGTGAAATTTCCTATCCGTCCTATCCCGAATCTGAGTCAGATAAAATACCTGATACCACAAATATAAAAATAACTGAAAATGAAGCTGTAGCTATAGCGTTTGAGGAAGCTGCAAAGTACGATAATGAATACGAATTTATTTTGTCGGAAACATCTGTTCCTAAATATAGGATCGAACTGAAAAACTCGGACGGAAAATTCTATTATTCCGTATTCTTCGATAATCTTCTTATGACTGACGGTGAATGTACAACTTGCATTTGCATAGATGTTGACATAACTACCGGAAATGTGATGGAAGTAAATCAGGGTAAATGATAAATAAAAAACAGAACAATTTATCGTTTTTCTGTATGAGTAAAAGCAACTTTGTTTTCCTTAATCATTAGTTTATAATTGACTATTTTTTGACCTGACACATTGTGTCCGTAAAAAAGAGCAATGTTATGCACCTCGAAAACCGAATACAGCCCGTATGGATTAGTAGGAAAACAGCGTGGCTACTATACACCAACAGTAGAAAGGCTGCTAAAAATCCATACAAGTCGTAAAGTACAACTATTTAATGAATACAATAAACAAATTGTTGACTTTTCAACGATTTTCAAAATGTAGAAAAGGCAGAAAGCGTATGCTTTCTGCCTTTTAAATGGTCGAGGTGACTGGATTCGAACCAGCGGCCTCTACGTCCCGAACGTAGCGCTCCACCAAGCTGAGCTACACCTCGTCTTAAATTAAGCCTTGAAAAAATTTCAAGGCTTAATGAGCTGCGGAATAGGGATTCGAACCCCAACAAACAGAGTCAGAGTCTGTCGTGCTACCGTTACACAATTCCGCAATATTGAATTATTCTCTCGTGCTCTCCCGTGAGAACAATATAGATTATACTACCTTATTCTTTGTTTGTCAAGTATTTTTTTGATTTTTTTTATTCTTTCTAAATTGCAATATAAAATGTCAGTGAAAGTAAGCGATATTTTTGTTTTTTAAACAAATCATTAGAAATGTTTCACGGAATATTTTACTTCCGATCCTCGTTTTCATTCTCCGTATATCGCCCCTAGGTTTCAATATAGATTTATTTTTGCCACTTTTTACATCTGTCGTATCATTGTACTGAAAAGCGATCATACGACAGATGTCTCTTGCTATTTCTATCATTAACATTATGAATGAGCTGACAAAAGCAGTATTTGTTCCGCAGCCTTAATGCCGTCCACCGCTGCCGAAACAATTCCACCTGCAAAGCCTGCCCCCTCTCCACACGGATAAAGACCTTTCATAGAAACTGACTGCATTGTTTCATCACGAAGTATTCTTACAGGAGAAGAACTTCGGCTCTCTACTGCCGTAAGCACAGCATCACCATTGGCAAAGCCTTTGAGTTTTTGATCCATTCCAATAATTCCTTCTCTGAGAGCATCTGTCATAAACTGAGGCAGTACATTATCAAGATTTGTCAGTTCCACTCCCGGTCGATAGCTTGGAACCACCGCTCCTAATGATGATGATTTTTGCATTTTCACAAAATCACACACACGCTGAACAGGTGCGTGATAATTGCTTCCTCCGGCAAGAAAGGCACTGCGTTCCAGCTTTTGCTGTAATTTGATACCGGCAAGAATATCGTCACTGCCAAAGTCTGCTGTATTGATTCCAACCAACAGTGCTGAATTGGCATTGATCTTGTTACGGGCAAATTCACTCATACCATTTGTCACAAGATGCCCCTCCTCACTGGCAGCAGCCACCACCGTTCCTCCGGGACACATACAGAACGTATATACTCCTCTGCCGCTATTAAGATGAAGTGCCAGCTTATAGTCCGCAGCCGACAGATAAGGGCTGTTATAAAAACTGCCGTATTGACTTCGATTGATGCTTTCCTGCAGGTGTTCAATTCTTACACCCATTGCAAATGGTTTTTGTTCCATAGCAATACCCTTCTGTAAAAGCATTGCAAAAGTATCCCGAGCACTGTGTCCCACTGCAAGGATAAGATGACGGGTAGGAATTATATCAATTTTTCCATTATGCATCACCGCTGCACCGCTGACACTGCCATTCTTGCTTTTGATACCGACCAACTGCGTTTCAAAAAGAACTTCTCCACCAAGTTCAACGATCGTCTCACGGATACTTTTAACGGTTTCTTTAAGCATATCTGTTCCGATATGAGGTTTGGCAAGATACAATATTTCGTTCGGAGCACCGTGAGCAGCAAATTCGGTAAGGACTTTACGGATACGGCTGTCCTTCGTTCCCGTTTGTAGTTTTCCATCGGAAAACGTTCCTGCTCCTCCTTCTCCGAACTGTATATTCGATGCTGTATTCAAAATGCCGCTGCTATGAAAAAGAGCAACATCGGCAGTACGTTTCTCTATATCACATCCTCTTTCCACTACGATAGGACGCTGTCCTGACTGTGCCAAAATCAATGCGGCAAATAATCCGCACGGTCCAGTACCAACAACAACAGGACGCTGATCAAGCGGTACAGAATATGGTAACTGATAATGATATTCTTCCGCCTTGACAGCATTTTTGCATTGGGACAAGGCTTTTTTTTCGCCGTAAAACAGCTTGACATTAACTGCTGCCTGAAAGTGAACATTATTCTTTTTTCTTGCATCAACGCTTCTTCGGCAGAGTGACACGGACTCTATCGCAGAAACAGAAACTTTCAACTTCTTGGCTGCCGCTTTTTTGAGCCATTCATCGTCATAATCAAGCGGCAATGGTATATCATTAACTCTTATCATCGGGTTTGTTGTATCCTTCCTTATTTCATTGATTTTGCAGGAATGAGTGCACTGCCAAAGGCAAAGTGAAGATTATATCCTCCGCAGTCACCGTCAACATTGAGCAATTCTCCTACAATAAATAAATTATTGATTTTTTTTGCCATCAGCGTATCGGGAAAAACATATTCTGACCCGATACCCCCTGCTCCTACCTGTGCGGATTTGTAACCATCTGTAATAACAGGTGTAAAGATAAAATTTTTAGCCCCCCACGCCAGCTTTTTGATATCGTGTTCTGTTAAAGAACGGCACGGTTTAGAAGCAAGACCGCAGTATCGGGCAACAGATTGTGAAAGCTTTTTATTCAAAGCAGCAGATAAAATATCCTCCGCTTTTTTTTCATCAAAAATCTGTCTGCATTTTTTCAGATATTGACAAAGCTCGTAATAAGTAAATCCATTCATTACATCAACAGAAACTTTGATTTCCTGATAGGGAATTCCTTCGATTGTACCGAGCATAAAAAATTCATTGACAAAACGAGAAATTTCAAACACACATATTCCTGATATACCATAATCGGTAAACTGAATTTCCCCTTCGCACTGCCTGACAGGTTTTTCGTCAGCAAGAACACAAACCTTGCCCTTTGCACGTACTCCCTTCAGATTTTTATAACGCTCCTTGGCTGCTACCGGAGAAAGAGAAGGAAAAAGCGGTGTGGACTTTATCCCTAATTTATCGAGAATACGATAGCCGCTGTCATTGGCTCCTAAAAGTGGTGATGCCTGTGAACCAGTAGCAAAGATCACATATTCTGCATCGATGGTCAATGTTTCGGATACAATGCGAAAACGTTCGTTTTTTCGGATAATATCAGTTATCGCAAAATCGCATATTTCTTCAACACCGAGCTTTTCACACTTCAAACGCATACTATCCAGTACGGTGGAAGCTTGATTACTGTAAGGATATATCCTGCCCTCATCATCGGAACGAAATATAATTCCCATTCTGCCAAAAAAACGTTCACTGTCACTGACAGAAAACTGTGAGAGAACAGAATGAATAATAGCTTCATCTCCCCAATAATGCTGTGCGGACAAATTGGTATTAGTAATATTACATCTACCGTTACCTGTCGCCAAAAGTTTTCTTCCTGTACGGAGTTGACGCTCAATAATAACGGTACTGCCTTTGCCAAGTTTTTCAGCACAGGCGATTGCTGCGGCAAGCCCCGACGCTCCGCCGCCAATGATTGCCGTTTTAACTGTTTTAATTTTCATAATTGCACCCGTATTCAAATATATTTCATTCTATCATATCATATATTTGATAAAAAGTCTAACAGAAAAATGAGGTGTTTTTTTGAAAAGAAAGGGAACCCGCTTCGACACGATAAAAAATCAGCTGCTTGTGATCGTTCAGACAATGCTGTGTGTGTTAGTTATTTTAGCAGCACTCGTACTTAAAGCTGTGGGAGGCAACATTTACAGCGACATATCATCTCTCTACAAGGATACACTAAACAATTCGGTATTTACAGACGGCAAAGAAGATTTTATCCCGCCCAAAGACAACACTGAATTAAAGGAAACCAGTAATATTTCACCTCCTGACGACAATCAGGAAGCGATTATTGAAAATATCAAAGCGATGTTTCACTTACCTTTGAGCCAAGGCACTTTGACTTCACCTTTCGGAAAAAGGACAATCAATGGCATAGAAAAATATCACAAAGGAATGGATATTGGTGCCAATAAAGGAGAAAACATTTATACCATACTGGACGGCAACGTCATCATTGCCGAAAAGGATGAGTCATACGGTAACTATGTAGTTATCAGTCATTCCAATAATGTCCAAACCCTTTATGCTCATTGCGATCAACTCTGTGTAAAATGTGGTGACAATGTAAAAAAAGGACAAACTATTGCTTTGGTCGGTTCAACCGGAGATTCCGACGGTAATCATCTGCATCTGGAAATATTGATAGGAGGTATCAACATTGATCCTGCCCGCATTATGGGAGAGGCATACCAATGACATTTCGTATCGGCAGACTGACATTAGAAATGAGTTATCCTTTGGTTGCCGTAATGACCGCCGTGATCATTACAGATAAATCATTATCGGTAATAGCCTGCTTTACAGCAGCTGTTATGCACGAATTGGGACATATTGCTGTACTGTGCCGGTGCGGTTCAGCACCTGAACGAGTAAAATTGACGCTGTTTGACATTGCTATCGTTGACAGAAAAAAATACTCTCGCAGCATCAAGCAGGAACTTTGCGTGATACTGGCAGGAGTAACCGTCAATTTTATATTGGCAGCCTTGTTTTATCAGCTTTATCTTCTATTTCATAACGAATTTTTAATGATGCTCTGCACTGCCAATCTGGGACTGGGAATATTCAACAGTCTGCCTGTTGACAACCTGGACGGCGGACAAGCACTGGGTATTTTATTAGGTCAATATTACTCCGAACTAACCGCTTCCCGTATCATAGATATTATTTCTTTGTTTATTCTTATTCCCACCGCTTGTATTGGGTTTTTGCTGCTGCTGCAGTCACGTTATAATTTTACTCTTCTGCTGACAGCACTGTATCTTGTTGCTCTCATATTATTAAAACGTATTCCCCGTACCCACAAAAATAATGGATAACACAGGTCAACTTTAATCCACCATCTAAAGCCGGTGGGATTGCGGTTGACTTTCTTTCAAACATCCGATTGTCTTATCCGGAACAGGGGCAATATTTTGACTTTTGGAAACATCCTTAGTATAATAAAATAAAAGTAAAACAAGAGAGGCACAAAATAAAATGGATCACAAAATCACTCCACTCGGTACAGAAATAAAAATCGGCAATGACTTCAATCTAAAAAATACTTTCGACTGCGGGCAATGTTTTCGTTGGAACGAAAATTCTGATGGCTCTTTCAGTGGTATTGTTCAAGGTAAATACACAAAAATATACCGAAAAGACAACACCATTATCCTTGAAAACACTACATCAGAGGATTTTAATCGTTTATGGAAAGATTATTTTGATTTAGATAACGACTACAATCGGATACGCTCCGAGTTGGCAACAATATGCCCTGCTCTGCAATGTGCCATAGACAGCATTGATGGTATTCGTATTTTACGGCAGGATCCGTGGGAAACACTGTGTTCATTTATTATTTCACAAAACAACAATATTCCCAGAATAAAAGGGATCATTTCCCGATTTTGTGAACATTTCGGGAAACCTAATCAAAATGTTTTTTCTTTCCCCTCTCCTGATACTGTGGCTGTACTGAATGTAGATGATCTAGCTCCTTTGCGTGCGGGATTTCGTGCAAGATATATCATTGATGCCGCCCAAAAAATTGCTTCCGGAACGGTCGAACTCCATAAAATGTATGATGCTCCTATCAGCGAATGCCGAAAAGAATTGATGACAATTACCGGTGTTGGTGCCAAAGTTGCCGAATGTACGCTGCTATACGGTCTGCACCGTTTGGATGCTTTTCCCATCGATGTATGGATGCAAAAAGCAATGTCCACTCTTTTTAAAGAAGTTGACATTGCTTCTTTGGGTCCTCACGCAGGAATAGCACAGCAGTATATGTTTCATTACAGCCGGCTTCATCCCGAAATGGTAAGATAACTATTTACTTTGTCTTCTTTGAGTGAACACCCATCCAGTCTTTCAGATCAAATAACAGTGAAATATAATTTTTATGGTAAGGGATGAATGTTTGATCGTCTATCATAGCAAGAATTTCATCCAATGTCGCATAACGTACTGCTTCCACTTCCGTTTCCTGCAGATGAAGCCGTGACAAATCAACATCCTGCCGAAGAATAAAAATGTCATCAAAACCTTGCGGGAAGTTCATTGTTAATGATGGTCTGCTGTTTGTCATATCCACTGCCAGTCCTAATTCTTCATACAATTCACGCTGTATGCCTTCACGGGAAGTTTCACCCGCCACAACGTGGCCTCCTACTGACAAATCCCACAAGCCTGCCCAACTTTCTTTATTATGTTTCCGCTGCTGTATGAGCATTTGATTATCGGAATTGATAATACATAAATGAACAACTACTCTGTATCGGTCGGATGGAATGACTTTACCACGTTCTGTCCGATTTCCCGTTTTTATTCGGTCAATATCGTATAGATCCCACTGTTCCACACTGTTTCCCCCTTGATAAACTATCAGGTGTGACATACTCCCCCACCTATAGAGGTGGGGGCTTCTCGCTCAAGTATGGTAACCCATACAGTATCAACGAGCTATCCCCGTGTGTC
>CADCOE010000074.1 GCA_902802985.1 uncultured Ruminococcus sp. | reverse complement strand
CGGAGGCTTAGCTCAGCTGGTTAGAGCGTTTGCTTGACATGCAAGAGGTCACTGGTTCGAGTCCAGCAGTCTCCACCAAAGCGAAAATCCTGTCGAAAACAATCGACAGGATTTTCGCTTTGTATTTTTCATTTTTCAGTTTTAAGTCTTAAATTTTCAGTTCTTCCCGACAGGATTTTCTAAATGAATACTGAAAACTTAAGACTGAAAAACGGAATAATGATTGCAAAGTCAAGGCATTTGCGATATATTACAGTTGGTGATTGTATGAAAGAGAACATCTTGATTGGTGAATAATGCTTGTATCCTCAAGGTCTTTTGTTAGGTAACCATATAGCATCTGTAACTATAATAGTATCTTGTACCACTTTAAACCGAATGTCATATTTTCCATAGGAAAAACCATAGTTTCGCTCGGACTGAGACTGATAGCCCGGACGAGGATCGTATGCCAGAACCTCTTTGAGAGTCTCCAACTGTTCTTCACTAAAAAGCGATGCGATATTTTCCGGTATTTCCACAGCAAGAGGCTGATTCAGGTGTGCATCATACGATCCGGAAACAGCATTCGGTACACTGTCGGCAAAGGCAAGATACGGCTTGATGTCCAGAATAGTGGTTCCGCTCATCAGATCCGCTCCCGACACGGTGAGTACCGGACCGTTGGAATGAGTTTGTTCTACTGCCATTAACCTGACACGTGTCAATCCAATAGAATTAGGACGATTGGGTGAACGAGTAGCAAAAACACCCATCCTTTTATTGCCGCCGAGCTTTGGCGGACGTACTGTCGGAGACCATTCCCTTTTACCCATTGATTGAAACAGCCAGATAAGCCAGAGAAATTCAAATTCCTCAATTCCTCTGAATGCTTCCGCATTTTGATATTTTTTTTCCATCACGATACGAGAAAGCAAATGCTCTGACATTCCGCTTTGTCGGGGCAGTCCGAACTTGGTGGGAAAATCATTGTAAATATGTGCTATCGGCTCAAAATTCATTTTCATCTTCACAACCTTTTTCATCTGAACGTTCTGCAAAATCGCCTTGGAACAGTTAACATTTCTCCATACGATCCGTCAGTAAATTGATTATAATGCATAACTTGACAAATGTAAAGGCAGTCTTAAATAGATCAATATATTCACAACTGCTTTGATTTCCCTGATAAAATATGCAAATGAATTGACCGTCACTATAATTTGTGGTATGATGAAGAAGTAACAAATTTAATTTGTGGAGCAGAATAATATGAATACTTTTCAAACAAGAAGAATTGTTGTCAAGGTCGGAACTTCCACTTTGACTTACGAAAACGGACGTGTCAACCTTCGCAGAATGGAAATGCTGTGCAAAGTACTCAGCGATCTGCACAACAGCGGAAAACAAGTGATACTTGTCAGCTCGGGTGCTATTGGTATTGGTGTGGGAAAACTGAAGCTTCCCGAACGTCCTACCGAAACACGCTACAAACAAGCCGTTGCCGCTGTCGGTCAATGCGAAATTATGTTCCTTTACGATAAATTTTTCGGAGAATATAACAGTTCCGTAGCACAGATCCTTTTGACAAGGAATATCGTCAACAACGATCATTCCCGTCAAAATGTTGTCAATACCTTCCAGACACTATTAGAGATGGGCATTATCCCTATCGTTAATGAAAATGATACCGTGGCCATTGATGAATTGGTCGGTTCCAATTTCGGTGATAATGACAACCTTTCTGCGATTGTAGCTGACCTTGTCGGAGCAGATCTGCTGGTCATTCTGACGGATATTGACGGCTTGTATGACCGCGATCCACGTAAAAATCCCGATGCTGTCAAGATCCCTATCGTTACGCACATTGACGATCATATTCGTGAAATGGCAGGCGGCTCCGGCTCTAACAGAGGTACAGGCGGTATGGCAACCAAAATCACTGCTGCATCGGCTGCGACTGCCGCCGGTATCAACTGCTGCGTGATGAGCGGAAATGACCCCAAAAATCTCTATAAGCTGATTGAGGGTGAACCTATCGGTACGCTTTTTACCGCAGAAGAAGGCACGATATAATTTGATGCTACTGCCAAGATCAATAAAGGCTCACTTGACAGAACACTCGGCAGAAGAAGAAAGAGGGTTTCGATCAAGCTTTTGCCAAGGCTTGTCTTGGTAGTTAGCAGAGATAGGCAGCTTCTAAGCTGTCTGAATACATAAAACAAAAACAGGAGGATGAATTTTTATGACTGTCATCGAAGAAATGGGTGCAAAAGCAAAAGCAGCGTCAAGGATGCTTTCCGTAGCCGGTGAAAAAAAGAACGTGGCATTGAAAGCCATCGCCAAAGCACTCAAAGATCATTCTGAAAAAATAATAGAGGCAAACAAAATTGACCTTGAAAACGGCAAAAACAATCAGCTGTCTGCTTCTCTGCTCGACAGATTGATGCTCGACAATGCAAGAATTGAAGGCATCGCTGATGGTGTGCTGGAAGTCGCTGCTCTGCCCGATCCGATCGGCACAGTGATCTCAGGCAGCCAAAGACCCAACGGTCTGCGTATTTCAAAAGTTCGTGTACCGATTGGTGTTATCGGTATTATCTTTGAAGCACGCCCCAACGTTACTGCCGATGCCGCTGTTCTTTGTTTAAAAAGCGGCAATGCCGTTATCCTCAGAGGCGGCAAGGAAGCAATCCATTCCAATCAGTGTATCACCCGTATTATGCAGGATGCCATCGAATCAACAGGACTGGACAGAAACTCTGTACAGCTGATCGAAGATACCACCAGACAGTCCTCTGTGGAATTGATGGGATTAACCGAATATCTTGATGTCCTTATCCCCAGAGGCGGCAAAGGACTCATTCGTGCAGTTGTTGAAAACGCCAAAGTCCCTGTCATCGAAACAGGTGCCGGAAACTGCCACGTTTACGTTGATGAAAGTGCCGATATAGAGATGGCAGCCAATATTATTTACAACGCCAAAACATCACGTCCTTCTGTCTGCAATGCCATCGAAACCATTCTTGTACACGAAAATATCGCCAAAAAAGCCCTGCCTGTGATAAAGGCAAGGCTTGATGAAAAAAATGTACAGCTCAGAGGCTGTGAAAAAACAAGGGAAATCCTCGGCGACAGTGTGGTTCCTGCTGATGAAAGTGATTGGGAAACCGAATACGGTGATTACATTCTTGCCGTCAAGGTGGTCGGTTCCATTGATGAAGCAACTGCCCATATCGCCAGATACTCAACAGGCCATAGCGAGTGTATCGTAACCAACAACTACAACAATGCCAATCAATTCAAGGCTGTGGTTGACTCGGCTGCCGTTTACGTCAATGCTTCGACACGCTTCACAGATGGTGGAATGTTCGGGCTTGGTGCAGAGATCGGCATTTCTACCCAAAAACTCCACGCAAGAGGTCCTATGGGACTCAACGAACTTACTTCAATGAAATTTATCATTGAGGGTGAAGGTCAAATTAGATAATACGGATATTACTCTGACTTTCTGTGCTGCGTAAACCGAGGGCGGCACTCTCCCTCTCCTCCCTCACAGACTTTCGGAAAGCTTCGTCAAAACTTTTCCGTTCATATCAGAAGATACATTAATGCTAAAATCAAACTATTATCCGATTTTTCTTCCATCAACAGCAACACCAGACACAATATCAGTGTTTTTTCCTTATCTTTCAACACTGCATCCAACACACCGCCTGCCCCGTTTTTGGGAAACTCGTTGGATGTCCGTGTGGATTTTCTGACGGTTTCCGGTTCGGGCGGCGGTTCTTCCGCTGCCATCGGGCGATGTCTTGTCGGCGGAACATTATCCCGTCTGGCTCTGTTCTGCATTTCCCTTGCTCTGCGGACAGCCTCCTGCTGCATTTTATGCATTTCGTTTTCGGTCAAACCAATCACCGCCGTTATTTAAAAAATTCTATCCCCGAGCTTTTCAGCAGCGGCAGCATTCGCATTAATCCCAAAAGCCTGATCGCACTGTCGATCTTTTTGGCACGTTCACTGTGCATAAACGGCTTAAGTGCCTTGAGCAGACGTGTACTGTCATCGTCGCTTCCGACAGACTGCAGCAGCGGTGCAAGCTTCATAACCGTACCGAGCATTTCTGAGCCGATCAATTCGTTGGCATTTCCGCCCCCATCGAATGACGGTTCGGGCGGCGTCTTCGGTTCGGACTGTTCTGACGATGGAAATGAATGGGATGGACCCGACTGTCCGAGCAAACCTGCCAACCCTTGAATTTGCTGCATTGTTTCGGGGTTTCCGAGAATTTCGGTTATTTTTTGGGATAAATCATCCATATGCTATTTTTCCCCCATCAGCTTTTTCAAAAGTGCTTGTGCCTGAGGTGACTGCAATATTTTTTCCGTCTGGTTTTTATCGGAAAGAATTTTCTCCACCTGCTTCTGCTGTTCGGGCGACAAGCTTTCAAACAGTTGATTGACACTGTTTTTGTCCATAGGATCACCCCCTTGTCATTATTTATGCGGACATCATTCAATATATGAACGGAGGTCAATATGAAAATTATCGTTATTTCTGATTCCCACGGAAGCTTTGAGGAAGTGAATAAAATCATTCGTCAAAATTCCAAAGCAGATGTTGTTGCTTTTTGCGGTGACGGTTCTTCTGACCTTGATTATGCCAAACAACAATTCACTGATAAAATGTTTCTCTCTGTAAGAGGAAACTGTGATTGGTGCAGCAGTGATGCATTTTTGCAAGAAATCACCCTTTGCGGTAAAAAAATCGTCATCACTCACGGTCATTTGCACGGTGTCAAAGAAGGCTACAGCAGGATCTCCTGTCTGGGACACGATCTCGGTGCCAATATCGTACTTTTTGGACATACGCACCTCCCCCATTTATCCTATGATGGACGTATACTATTGATGAATCCAGGATCGGTCGCTTTCGGCAATCAATACGGACTGATTGATATTGATGATGATACCGGTAAGATCAACGCAGAGCTGTTTCCCAAGAACAAATACAATCCCCCTATTACTATAGATTGATGTAGAAAATCAAAAATTCCCTGTCACACCGCAGATGAAACTGCCTGTGACAGGGAATTTATTTTGTTTATGAAGCCGAGTTTTTCTTGGATTTCTTTTTGGATGATTTTTCCGGTATCAACTTACGGATACGTTTTGTTTTCGTACGTTCCAATTCTGCCTCGGACTCTCCCCGAACCGTTTCGGGGGTAATGGTGATTTTAACAACCGTTTCATCGGACGGTATTTCATACATCAGCTTTTTAAGAATTTCCTCCATAATGGAACGAAGTCCTCTTGCGCCTGTATGACGTTCGATTGCCTTTTTAGCCACTTCGACAAGCGCTTCCTCCGCAAATTCCAATTCCACGCCATCCAATGCAAACAGCTTCGTATATTGTTTGACGAGGGAATCTTTTGGCTCTTTCAGAATACGTACCAATGCCTCTTCATCCAGACCATCCAATGCCGTAATAACAGGAAGTCTTCCGACCAGTTCGGGAATGAGTCCGAACTTGACCAGATCCTGAGGAATGACGTCAGACATCCAGCCTGTGGTATCCAGTTCTTTTTTGGATTTAATATCCGCATTAAAACCAAGTGCAGAAGAACCCATCCGTTTTTCTACGGTCTTTTCGAGTCCGTCAAATGCACCGCCGCAGATAAACAGGATATTGGCTGTATTAATTTGGATAAATTCCTGCTGAGGATGTTTTCTGCCTCCCTGTGGGGGAACATTGGAAACCGTACCTTCAAGAATTTTCAGCAGTGCCTGCTGTACGCCCTCTCCGCTGACATCACGGGTAATGGACGGATTTTCTGATTTACGTGCAATTTTATCAATTTCATCAACATAAATGATACCACGTTCGGCACGATGGATGTCAAAATCCGCTGCCTGTATCAAGCGAAGAAGGATATTTTCCACATCTTCACCGACATAACCCGCTTCTGTCAGCGTTGTGGCATCAGCTATGGCAAACGGTACATCAAGGATACGTGCCAGTGTCTGTGCAAGCAGGGTTTTGCCTACACCCGAAGGACCCAAAAGAAGCACGTTGCTCTTATTCAGTGCAACATCGTCATCATCTTGATAGTTAATTCTTTTATAGTGGTTATAAACCGACACCGCCAAAGAAATTTTTGCTTCATCCTGTCCGATAACGTACTCATCCAGTTTTTCTTTGATTTCCAGCGGTTTGGGAAGCTCATTCATTCCCTGAAAGAAGTTTTCGTTAAGCTCCTCGGTAAAATCAGCATTGTTTTTTAAAATGGAATTACAAAGCTGAATGCATTCGTCGCAGATATAAGCACCCGGACCCTGAATCATACGTCCGACTGACTCCTGTGATTTTCCGCAGAAGGAACAGCAAATACTTCTCTTATCATCCTTGTTTGACATTTTCGCACTCCTTATCGCTGTGTGATCACCTTATCGATCAAGCCATATTCCAGAGCCTGCTGAGCGGTCATAAAGTTATCACGCTCGGTATCTCTTGCAATGATGTCATAGGGCTGACCTGTTTTTTCTGCCAGAATAGTATTCAGTTTTTTCTTTGTCTGAATAATATGATCGGCGTGGATCATTATATCGGTAGCCTGTCCCTGCGCACCGCCGCTGGGCTGATGGATCATTATATCACTGTTGGGAAGTGCATAGCGCTTACCTTTGGTTCCTGCCGCCAGAAGGAACGCACCCATACTTGCTGCCATGCCCATACAGATCGTTGATACATCACACTTGATGTACTGCATCGTATCGTATATTGCCATACCGTCGGTAACCGAGCCGCCCGGGCTGTTGATATACAGACTGATGTCCTTGGTGCTGTCCTGTCCCTCAAGATAGAGCAGCTGGGCAACAATAACACTGGCAGAAACATTGTTCACTTCTTCGGTAAGCATAATAATTCTGTCGTTAAGAAGTCTGGAGTAAATATCGTACGAGCGTTCTCCTCTGTTTGTCTGTTCTACTACATATGGTATCAATGCCATAAAAATTACCTCCGTTTCGAGCCATATAAAGCATAGACATAATCAATATGTTTTAATCAGCTTTATATCAAAATCACTCTGCATCAACTGTATTTTCCTTTACCAGATCCATTGCTCTTGATACTTCAATATCTCCTGCAATATCTTTCGCACTAAATGCTGCCTTTACTCTCTCGACATCTACTTTGTAAGCTTCGGCAAGCTCGTTGTATTTATTTTCAACGTCCTCATCTGTTGCCTTGATGCCTTCCAATTCAGCGATTTTTTTCAATGCCAGTCTTACTTTTACCTGTGACACTGCTCTGTCATGATAGGTTTCACGGAGCTTATCCACAGTCAGTCCTGTATACTGCATATAGGTATCAAGGTCAATCCCCTGTGCTCTCAAGTTCATTGCGAACTCATCAATAATGCTGTCTACCTGATTTTCAAACATTGCCTCAGGAATCTCTGCTTCCAGAAGTTCTTCCAGTTTTTCGGCAACCTGACGTTCTTTATCGTTCTGTGCTTCTTCTGCACGGGATTTGGTAAGCTTTTCTCTAATATCTGCCTTATATTCGTCAACGGTATCAAATTCGCTGACATCTTTCACGAACTCATCGTCAAATGCCGGCAATTCGTGTGTCTTTACTTCATGAAGCTTGATTTCAAACTGTACCGGCTTACCCTTGAGTTCGTCCACCTGATAATCCTCAGGGAAAGTAACATCGATGGTAAACTCCTCGCCGGCCTTATGACCGATCACCTGATCTTCAAAGCCCGGAATAAAGGAACCGCTGCCGAGTGTCAGACTGTAGTTTTCTGCTGTACCGCCGTCAAAAGCTTCTCCGTCAAGAAGTCCCTTAAAGTCAATCACAGCAATATCATCTTTTTCTGCTGCTCTGTCTTCCACATTAATCAGACGGCTGTTTCTTTCCAGAACCTTTTTAATGTCAGCTTCTACGTCCTCATCGGTAATCTCCAAAGACATCGGCTTTACAGCGATACCCTTATAGTTGTCAATAGCAAGCTCAGGCTCTACAGTAACGACTGCTTTAAAGACAAAACCGTCCTTATCCGCCTTCTCGACATCCACATCCACTTTATCTCTTACCAGTTCCAAACCTGCTTCTTTGGCAGCGTCCTCGATAGCCTGCGGATAAAGATCCTTCATAGCATCTTCATAGAAAACGCCCTCACCGTATTCTCTTTCGATAATCGCACGAGGCGCCTTACCCTTTCTGAAACCGGGGATTGTAATATTCTTTACCTGTCTTTTATAAACAGCATTAACGGCGTTCATAAATACAGCACCGTCAATTTCTACTACCAGTTCATATCTGTTGGTTTCCACTTTGTTTGATGATTTAAGTGTCATTTTTTATTCCTCCAAATTTTTTTAGCTGAAAAATCAATAGAATTATAACACACTATAATTAATTTATCAAGTTTTGGGCAGTATTTTTTCAAATTTATGGACAGATTAAGGGCAAAAAATGGTGCTTACGAACCATTTTACAAAATCATTTCGCCCACAATTTACAAAAAATTTACAATATACGTCCACCGAAAGAAGGGAGAAATCAGTCAATGAGATTTCTCCCTTTTTTGTTTGTCCGATCACTTAATTGCCATCGGAACAAATCCGATATAATCGCAGGCGATCAATTTGAATTGTATTCCGTCCTTTTCACCGATAAAGGCACGTTTTGCGGCGTTTCCTCCGTGAATATGACCGTAAAAGCACTTTTTAATGCGGTACTCTTTCAACACGCTCATAATTTCATCACATTCGATATTATTGTAGATCGGAGGATAATGCAAAAAGACGACAGGATCATAGCCTGCTTTCAAAGCAGGCTCCACAGACAATCTTATTCTGCCCACTTCACGATTGAGAATAAGCTTGTCGGCATCGGCTTCCGCATCGTAAAACCAACCTCGGGAACCGCATATTGCCGTACCATCGGCAACATAATAATTATTGTGCAAAATTGAAATAGTGTCAAAACCATTATCGGAAATATACCGATCCATTTTGGCTTTGGTCGTCCACCAATAATCGTGATTGCCTTTCAAAATAATTTTTTTGCCGTTAAGATTATTGATAAAACGGAAATCGTTGTCAATGTCATTCAGGTTCATTGCCCACGAAATATCGCCGGCAATCACCACTGTATCATTTGGTGTTACTAATTTTTGCCAGTTTTGTCTGATACGTTCGGTATAGTTTGTCCAACCGGGAAATACGTCCATCGGCTTATCTGTTCCGAAGGACAAATGAAGATCTGCGATTGCATAAACAGCCATCAGTTTATCCTCAGCCGATAGAAAGGCTGTCAAGAACGACCTGAGGCATTTCGCTGACTTCACATTCTTTTTCAAATCTTACCTTGGCATCTTTCAGAGAAGCAAGCGGAGCAGGAACAGCCGTCTTTGTTTTTGCCGAAAGCTCATCCACCATCGCAAATTCATCTTCGGGGAGCTTGTCCTCTGTAATAGCCATCAAAACGCTCTTGGAGAATTTATACGGGCTTGCGGTAGAAGCGATGACGGTGGGGGTAGTATCCCCTGTTTTTGCTGCATACTGCTGATATACATTAACAGCGACAGCGGTATGGGTATCGGCAAGATAATTTTCGTTTTGATAAAGGTCACAGATCGTTTTCTGTGTATTTTCATCATCACAAAATCCCCCGAAGAACAGGCTGTCGATTTTTGCCTTAACATCAGCATCCACTGTATATTTACCCTCTGTTGAAAGCTCTTTCATCCACTGTGCCACCTTGGCATCATTGCCGTCTGTAAGGTGATAAAGAAGTCTTTCCAGATTGCTGGAAACAAGAATATCCATTGAAGGAGAGATCGTGGTATAGAACTGTCTCTTTTTATCATAAGTACCGGTTGCGATAAAGTCTGTCAGCACGTTGTTGGAATTAGACGCGCAGATAAACTTAGCGACAGGGAGTCCCATATTCATTGCATAGAAAGAAGCGAGGATATTGCCAAAATTACCGGTAGGAACAGCCACATTGATCTTGTCGCCTGCATTGATCTTGCCCTCGTTGAGCATATCGCAGTAAGCAGAGAAGTAATAAACGATTTGAGGAAGCAGTCTGCCCCAGTTAATGGAGTTAGCACTGGAGAAAAGCTTGTTGTTTTGAGCCAATTTGGCTTTGATAGCATTATTGGTAAAAATCTTTTTAACGCCTGTCTGTGCATCGTCAAAGTTGCCTTTAATGGCTACTACACTGACATTGCTGCCCTGCTGGGTAGCCATCTGACGCTTTTGCATTGGGCTAACGCCGTCAACAGGATAAAACACCATCATTTTGGTACCCTCTACATCCTTAAAACCTTCCAATGCTGCCTTGCCGGTATCACCGCTTGTAGCCACAAGAATGACTGCTTCTTTGCCGTTATAAGTCTTTTTGACGGACTTGGTCAAGAGGTGCGGCAAGATCTGGAGTGCCATATCTTTAAAAGCACAAGTCGGACCGTGCCACAGCTCCAATACAGACATCTTTGTGTCGCCGCTCTCAATATAGGAAATGGGAGCAGGATTATCCGAGCCAAATTTAGCAGCAGTGTAAGCTGCTTCTACGCTGTCATTGATTTCTTCCTCGGTAAAATCCGAAAGGAAATCGCCGAGAATTTTCTTTGCTCTGCCTCTGTAATCTTTTTCTGCAAGAGCCTTTATATCATCAAGTGTGTATTTCGGAAGCGACTGCGGTACAAAAAGACCTCCCTCCTCCGAGATACCCTGTGCGATTGCCTGCGAAGCAGATACAACCGTATTTTTGTTTCTGGTACTGTTGTAATTCATAGTGACTTCCCTCTTTCTTTGGATTTCTTAGTTTGAGATACATTCTGCCGCAGGTCACGGACAGCAACGCATAAAAAAGCGATAGGCATTATAAAAGAAAATGTCCTCCAACAACTGTTCGCTATAGTTACGGCGCAACAACAATTCATACAGTTCCAACATTGATGGCAGTCCTTTCATATCGGACGGTATGTCGGCACCGTCAAAATCGCCGCCCATAGCAATGACCTTTTCTCCTCCGAGCGACAGAAAGTGTTCGATGTGTCTTATTATATCATACATTTTTGCTTTTGTCTTGTCTTTATGAAGAAAATCTCGGCAAAAATTCATTCCGACGATGCCGCCTTTCTGTTGAATAACGGCAAATTGGTGATCTGTCAGATTTCTTCGGTGATAACAAATCTCTTTTGCATCGGAATGAGAAGCGACAAACGGTTTTTGTGCAATTTGTGCCACCTCATCAAAAATTTTTTCGCTTGCGTGTGACACATCAACAATAATATGATGTTTTTCCATTTCACCGATGCATTGTCGTCCGAATTCCGACAATCCACGATTATTTTCTTCTACACCGACGCCGTCTCCCAATTCATTGGTACCATTCCACGTCAGGGTCATCATTCTGACACCGATGTCAGCAAGTTTAGGGATATTTTCCAGCTTACCATTCAGAACGGCACCGCTTTCTGCCGTCAATATCACGGCCTTTTGATTTTGGCGAACAGCAAGCTCAATGTCCTGTTTGCTTTTGCACCACCTGATTGCTGTATCGGCAAGTTGTGTTTTCATTGTATGAACGCAGCCGTCAAAAAGTCTTTCGGCATCTTTTCCCCTGTATTCATCGGGGATCCATACCGCCATACACTGTATATATGGAGCCAGCCCGTCTGCTTTGTCAAACGATATGTGAAAATTGTTATGAAGCAAATGGCCGTTTTCTGTATAGGCTCTGTACAATGTGTCACAGTGAAGGTCAAACAACTTCATCTGTCACTCCCCTTTCAAAAGTTCGTCAGAATGAGATAAAATACTTTTGAGAGTCTGTTGTTTCTTTTTTCCGCACCTCAAAAAGCACTTGAATGGATCAAGTGCTTTCCTTCGTTTCAATTTATGTCAAATATCCTATCAATGATACATCAAAAATCAATGTCATACGTCCCGTACACAGAAGCAAAAGCATTGGGAATATGGCAAATATCAATGATTTCTTGGGTTACTTTGTCATAGGTTACTTCTACCACATCGAATGATGGCTGCAAATCAATAGGGTGTTCCTCCAGATACAACGCTGCCGTCCGCAGCAATTTTCTTTGCTTAGATTTAGTCACAAAAGCAGCAGGAGCCGCTATGGCAGAACAGTTTCTTGTCTTGACCTCTGCAAACACAATATACTCACTATTTTTCACGATCAGATCTATTTCACCGTAAATCGAATGATAGTTCCGTTCCACCGGCTCATAGCCTTTTTTCTGCAAATAAGACAGTGCCGCTGCTTCTCCTCTATTGCCTATCTTTTTTATATACGTCTGACGCTTTTTTGTATCACTCATCTTTGACCGCCAATATCTTCTTGAGGAAAGACGGACGATGGATCTCACACGGCCCATATTCAAGCAACGCATCACGATGCACCTTTGTCCCGTAACCCTTGTGTTTTTCAAAATGATACTGCGGATATTTTTTCGCCAACTCCAGCATTAATCTGTCACGGCTCACCTTTGCCAAAATGGACGCCGCCGCAATCGACTGTGAAAGAGCATCTCCCTTGACGATTGCCAGGCAGGGAATTGTCAACTGCGGGGTTTTGTTGCCGTCGATCAGTGCAAAATCCGCTTTAACTGACAAATTCTCTACCGCACGTTTCATCGCAAGCATTGCGGCATTGAGAATATTCATTTCTTCGATTTCTTCCACACTCGCCCAAGCCACAGAGTATGCCAATGCTTTTTCTTTGATAATATCAAAAAGCAGTTCACGCTTTTTTTCGGTCAGTTTTTTGGAGTCATCAACACCCTCTATCACCAGACCTTCAGGAAAAATCACCGCTGCTGCACATACAGGTCCTGCCAGCGGTCCTCTGCCCGCTTCATCAACACCGCAAACCGCCCGATAACCCTGAGAGGTATACAATGCTTCATATTCTAACATTGGAATAATCATCCGCCTTATCAAGTGTAATTTTGCCGAGAGTGGCACTACGAAATTCATCCAGCACCGCCGCTGCCGCTCTTTCGGTGTCGATCTCACCGCCTGAAATCAGCATACCACGCTTTCTGCCGACAAGCTCCAGCAATTCATAATCACGCAGTCCGGTAATTTCATCCTTATTCAGTTTATAACGTGTACAAAGCGGCTCTATATGATGATCTCTCAGATAAACCAACAATCTGCCGCTGAGTGTTTCGGTATCCAGTACATCATCTTTCACCGAACCGATATAGGCAAGCTTTTCTCCCACGGATTGATCGTCAAATTTTGGCCACAGTACACCCGGTGTATCAAGCAAATCAAAGCCTTTGCCGATGGTAAACCACTGGTTGCCTCTGGTAACACCGGGTCTGTCCTCTACTTTGGCACGGTTCTGCTTGGACATCCGGTTAATAAATGATGATTTACCGACATTAGGGATACCTACTACCATTACTTTAATCGTTCTCCCTGTCATTCCCTTGGATTTCCACAATTCCAACTTATCCGAAAGTACGTTTTTCACCGTAGGAATAAAGGCATTCAGTCCCCTGCCGGATTTACAGTCAAGAGCAATCGCACTGATATTGTTCTGCTGAAACGTTCTGAGCCATTTTTTGGTTTCGGACGGATCCGCCATATCACATTTATTAAGTATCATCACACGAGGTTTATTATTGATGATACTGCGTAAGTCGGGATTACAGCTCGAATAAGGTACACGGGCATCCAAAAGGATCGCTACAGCATCAATTAATTTCAGCTGTGACTCTATTTTTCTTTTGGTTTTGGTCATATGACCCGGAAACCATTGAATTGTCTTTAATTCTTCCATTATATTCACCCAAATCAAAGTTGAAAATTTTGACCATTTTGTCGGTCATCGGTATACTCACCAAAACAGTTCTTATACGCTCCCTAATGAATACCACGGATACATTCTGAAAATGACCTTTCCGACGATGTTATTGTAGGGGATCAGTCCTATATCGGTACTGCGGCTGTCAAGAGAATGTTCACGGTTGTCGCCCATTACAAAAACATAGCCTTCGGGAATAGTTTCAGGCACATCAAGAGGACGAGAGGGTTCTTTTGTGGTGCCTTTTATGTAGTGTTCACGAAGAACAACGCCATCCACTTTGACCTCCCCCGTATCATAGTTGATAGAAAGAGATTGTCCGGCAGTGGCGATCACTCGCTTAATGATTGCATTATCGTAATTTTCACCGTGACTGGCAACAATAATATCGCCGTCCTGCACTTCATACATCATATTGGTCACAACCAGCCTGTCACCGTCCTGAAGTGTATCATTCATTGACGGACCGCTTACTGTCACCTGCCTGAAAACAAATGTCAACAGCAGCAATACAAAAACAAGGGCAAATATCAAAGCACTTGTCCATTCAAACACCACTTCAAGCAGTGTCATTTCCCGTTCCCCGGTTTCCCGCTCGGGAAGGGAAGATTGTCCCTGTTCGGTTTTTTTGATTTCTTCCGACATTGCGGAGCACCTCTCTTGTTGTATTGTCACTGATCACGTCAATCCACCGAATGTATCGAACGGATAGACACGGAAGATCGCCTTACCAATAATATTCTGCACAGGAATAAGTCCAATTTCCCTGGAACGGCTGTCCACAGAGTTTTCCCTGTTATCCCCCATTACAAAGACATATCCTTCCGGAATGACGTCAGGAATGTCCAGCATATCCGAAAGCATAATGGTTTTTCCCTTAGCATAGGGTTCATCCAGCTCCTTACCGTTAACATACACCTTGCTGTTTTCATAGTCAATTCTGATTTTTTGTCCTTGAGTAGCGATGACTCTTTTAACGATCGCATCCTCATAAAAGTCACCGTGGCTGGCTATAATAATGTCCCCGTTGTGCGGCTGATACATAAAATTGGTAATGATCAGCCGGTCGGCATTGTGAAGCGTATCATTCATTGACGGACCACTTACCGTCACCTGTCTGAAAACAAACGTCAATATCAACATCACAAAAACCAACATAGTAATGATCGTTTTTGCCCAGTCATACACACAAAACGAAAACGATGGTTTTTCCATCTCCTCTTGTTTTTTCTCGTTTTTTTTCGATGAGTTCATTTTTTTTGACATAACAACACCTCCGTCAGCTGATAATTCCAATATTGTCCAGTGGGAACGTTCTGAACACCGCCTTGCCTACTATGTTCTGTACAGGTACAATATCAATACGTCTGGTTCTGCTGTCTGATGAACCTTCTCTGTTATCGCCCATCACAAACACATATCCCTCAGGGACTGTCATCGGCAGTTCCACAGGGTTGCTTAGCTGTTTAGTGGTTCCCTTGATGTAATCTTCATTGAGTATGACACCATCAACAATCACATCGCCCGACAGATAATCAATATTGACTGTCTGCCCTTCTGTGGCGATAATACGCTTAATAATAGGAGCTTGGTATCTGGCTCCGTGGGTAATCACAACAATATCGCCGTTATGAGGATGATAGTTGAAAGTGGACACCACCAGTTTGTCCTGTGACTGTAATGTATCTGTCATAGAAGATCCCTTGACGGTCACTGTTCTGAAAAAAAATGTCATAGCAACACCGCTGATGATCACAACATAGACCACTCCACTGACCAGTTCTGCGATCGTTGGCGTCATATGTTTCAAAGTGATCAGGAAGCGAATGGCCCATTTTTTACATTTTCGACTTTTCTGATGGTTACTCGTTTTTTTTAATTTTTGCTTTGAATGTATTTCAGAAGAATTGTTTTTCGGTTGACCGATATATTCTCTCAGAGTGCATCACTCCTTGACGACATCATATACTGTCTTGCCCAGATACGTATAAGGATAGACAACAAATTGAACCTTTCCTGTTACTGAATCCGTTCTGACAAGCTCATAAGTATCTTTTTCTGTTTTGCTGATATTTTGGACAAGCAGATATTCCTCGGGGATATGGTTTTCGCTGTCCAGAAGTGCCGCCATATCGCCGCCCGTATAAAGTTGATTTTGGTACCATATACAGCGGCACGCTGCGTTATTATCGACAGTTAGCGGAAGCAGCTCCCCACTGCAGGCCTTGACTGCGGCACACAGATCACCTGCTATGATCACATCTCCTCTTTCTAAACCGTCATTGGCTGCTACGAAAACATACACTTGTTTTCCATTGAGTTCAACTCCCTCTATGCCAAATACGGTATTCAAAAGAATAGCTGCACCCAATATGACAACGCCGACGAAAGCAAACCATTCTGCCGTGCTGCGAATTAAGTCACGTCTGTCTGCCTGATCAGTTAAAGCAGTGATATGTTTTTTGGTTGTTTTTTTCCATTTCAAAACAGACAGCTCCCACTTTTGTACAAATATTGAAAGAGATAACAAAAAAGGGACAAAATGTCCCTTTTTTGTTGCGGTAATTATCTGATTTGTTCCTTAACCTTAGCAGCCTTACCAACTCTGTCACGGAGATAATAGAGCTTGCTTCTGCGTACACGACCCTTTCTGATGGTCTGTACGGCAACAACGTTCGGAGAATGTACCGGAAATACTCTTTCTACACCTACACCGTAAGATACACGACGAACGGTGAAAGTTTCTGCCACGCCACTGCCACGGCGAGCAATAACAGTACCTTCAAACATCTGAATTCTTTCTCTTTCGCCTTCACGGATGTTAACGCTGACTCTTACTGTGTCACCGATCTCAAACTTAGGCTTGTTTTCCTCTGCTTTAACAGAGGAAGCTGCGATTGTCTTAAGTGCGTCCATTTTTAAATCCTCCTGTTATTTCAGACATTCTTGTTCATCTCACTATAAAAATTTTCCGGATGAACAGAGGACTGCCCGTTTCAAAGTACGGCAATCAGCCGGGCTTCAAACCCCATCACAAGTGACGGTTTCAAAGACTAGAATATTGTAACATACATTTCCCGATATTGCAAGCATTTTTTCTCACTCCATAAAATTTTATTTTTCTCACTCCATAAAATTTTATAAACTGCAACGAAAAATATTATCACCGTCACGGCGCAAACTTTCTCAATTCGACTGATAAAGCTTATTGCACTTTTTTACTATTAATTATATAATAGTACAGTAACCACTTCACGAAAGGAAATGATAATGGTAAAAAATATTTTGAGTTATATTACCGACTATTGCAAGCGAACGGACAAAATCTTTTGGCTGTTGACAATGGTAGCATCATTTTACGGATTTTGCCTGATTGCCAGTCAACAGCGTGCCGACGATGTCAATTTTCTTCGCACACAGATTTTTGCTGTATGTATCGGCTATATCGCCGCCGTTGTTATCTCTGTAATGGATTATAACTTCATCGCAAAACTATGGTGGATATGGGCAGGTATTTCTCTGATGCTGACGATCGCAGTATTCTTTATCGGAATACAGGTAGGCGGCACCGATGATGTAGGATGGATCAAACTTCCCGGCGGAATGACTTTTCAGCCCTCAGAACTGACAAAAATTTGTTTTATTCTGACATTCTCCAAGCATCTTTCCTATTTAACGGAAAAAAATAAGCTGTATTCTTTTATCGGAGTGGCAACACTGGTTCTGCACGCCGCTGTTCCTATCGGTCTGATCCACTTACAGGGGGACGATGGAGCTGCTCTGGTATTTGCGCTGATGTTCATTGTAATGACATTTGCCGCAGGAGTACAGCTAAGGTATTTTATTATTCTGTTTGTCATTGTATTATGTGCTGTTCCATTATTATGGTCAAAGGTTTTGAATGAAGATCAAAAAAATCGTTTGATGGTTCTGTTCAATCCTGATGACACTGCTTTTCAAACTTACGGCTGGCAGCAGTATCAGGGAAAAGTGTCGATCGCATCCGGCGGTTTATTTGGCAAAGGCTTGTTCAACGGTCCTCGTGTAGCACGTCAAGTCGTTCCCTATCAGGAAAACGACTTTATCTTTACTGTGGCAGGGGAAGAACTGGGATTTATCGGCTGTATGGCTATTCTTTTGCTGTTTGCCTTCCTGCTGATCAAGCTGTTGATTTCCTCGGCAAAAGCGTGTAATCCTCTGGGAAAAAATATCTGTATGGGTTTTTTCGCTCTTGTCGGCATACAGGTAATCATCAATTTAGGAATGGTACTGGGGATACTGCCTGTTGTGGGAATTACGCTGCCGTTTTTCAGCTCGGGAGGATCATCTGTTGCGTGTTTATACCTCGGAGTCGGATTAGTACAAAGTGTTCATATGCATCCGACCGATCCCGATGACAAACCCGTTCGAATTGAAAGGAACCAAACCATAAGAGGCAGTGTATTCACCCAATAACCATCCGCCCAAAACATAAGGGACAGAAAGCGAACATGCTGACTGTCCCTTTTTTTATATAATTTTACCGAATAAATGATCAATCTCGTGCTGAATGATCTGTGCGGCAAATCCCGAATAAGACGCCGTATGCCTGTGAAAATCCATATCTTCATATTCTACGGTAATTTTCTCATAGCGTTTTGTTTTTCGTATCCCATCTAGTGACAAACACCCTTCTTCTGCTTCATAACTTTGAGCGGAATGAGATATGATTTTCGGATTAAGCATTACCATTGCTGCCAAACCTGTATTGACAGCGATGATCGCCTTAGCAACGCCGATCATATTGGCAGCCATTCCGACACAGCGTTCACGGTTGGCATTGAGTGTATCCAGAAGATCACGAGCACTCTGCAGATCCGATCGGTCAGCAGGAAGTGCCTTTCGCATCAGCACCATTATATCTCGGTTAATTGGTTTTATCACGTTCATACTCCTTTCTTATTTCCTGTATTTTGTATAATTCAGTCAGATATATGCCATACTATCACCGATATGGAACAATCACAGGAGGTACAAGTATGACAATTATTCCCTGTAACGAAAACTGTGTGTATCAATCTGACGGCTATTGTAAACTGGAAAGTGCTTCTATCGTAACCGACTGTACCGTCAGCGGGTGTATGCATAAGATAGAACCGCACACTACGGTCATCCGCCAAGAGCCGCAACGGCATCTCTGATATTCCGGACACCTATCAGCTGCATTTCGCTGTCATCGGGAAGGGTGACGCCGCTTAAGTTATGATACGGAAGAAGACAGCGTTTAAAGCCGAGCCGTGATGCTTCATTCACTCTGAGAGAAGCATTGCTGACGGCACGGATCTCCCCTGTCAGATCCACTTCACCAAAAGCAAGAATATCGTCCGACACCACAATATCTTTTAGGCTGCTGACCAGTGCCACTGTCACAGCAAGGTCTGTGGCAGGCTCGTCCAGACGCAAACCGCCGACCACATTGATATAAGCGTCCAGACTGGAAAAAAAGTAGCCGCACCGCTTTTCCAGCACAGCAAGCAGCATTGACATACGGTTATAATCAAAGCCTGTGGACATTCTGCGTGGATTGCCGTAGCCGGAATTGGTCACCAAACCCTGTATTTCGGCAAGAATGGGACGGGAACCTTCCATAGCGCAAGCAACACAGGTTCCCGATACATTCTTCGGTCTGCCCGAAAGAAGCATCAGGGATGGATTTTCCACTTCCGAAAGACCTGTATCTCCCATTTTAAAAACCCCGATTTCATTAGTGGAGCCGTAACGATTTTTGACCGCACGCAAAATACGGTAAGACATTTGCTTGTCGCCTTCAAAATACAATACCGCATCCACGATATGCTCCAGTACCTTTGGTCCTGCAATCGCACCGTCTTTATTGACGTGACCTACGATAATGCACGGAATATCCAGTGCTTTGGATGTCCTCATCAACAGATTGGTACATTCACGCACCTGCGTCACACTGCCAGGAGAAGAATTAAGCTCTTTAAAATTCATCGTCTGGATAGAATCTATCATGACAAGGTCAGGCTTTTCCTGTTCTATTTGGGCAGCGACAATTTCCACATCGGTTTCGGTCATCACCAGCAGATTACTGCAATTGACACCTAATCGGGAAGCTCTGAGTTTGATCTGACGCTTGCTTTCCTCGCCGGATATATATAATATCTTGAGGATCTGTCCCAGATGGCTGCATACCTGCAACAATATTGTTGACTTACCGATACCGGGATCGCCGCCCAGCAAAACAAGAGAGCCTTTCACGATACCGCCGCCCAGCACCCTGTCAAGTTCTTTAGAGCCGGTATAATAGCGTTCTTCATCTTCGGTCGATATTTCGGTAATTGCCACAGGAAATGATGACGGTTTCCTGATTTGCCGTGCTGCCGACAGAGATGTTCTCGGAGAAGCTTCACGCACTTCTTCGGTCATTGTGTTCCAGTCACCGCACCCGGGACATTTTCCGTACCATTTTGCACTTTCATATCCGCATTCCGAGCAAACATACAAACTTTTTATTTTTGATGCCATTGACGTTCCTCCGTATATTACATATTACTGTTTTGTGCTGCTCTCATATTCATAATACCACAGAAAACAGCAAACGCCATCTTCTGACGATACGCTTCATCCGAAAGCAGCTCTGCTTCTTTTTCATTTGACAAAAATCCACATTCTACGATCACAGCAGGTACTTTTGCCTGATTTAATATATAAATCGAACTGTCCGCAGGCTTCAATTCTCTCTTATTGTCAGGCTGCAAAAGTCCTGTTACTGATTTTCTGATACTTTCTGCCAGCATTTCACTTTTGGGATGATTAACAGAATAAAAGATTTGTGTGCCGCTGTATTGACTCTGTTCAAATTTATTCTGATGAATACTGACCAGAATATTCTTATCGCTGCTGTTGATGATTTTCACTCTGTTTTTCAAGTCCGACACTTTTCTTTGACGAACGGTACCCGAACTGCTGTCATAAATAGATTGATCACTGTCACGGATCATTACGACATTCATTCCTGCTGCTTCGAGCATATCCCGCAGTTTCAGCGACACATTGAGGTTTATCTCCTTTTCAAGTACACCGTTTGCAGACGCCCCTCCGTCCTCTCCGCCGTGACCCGCATCAATCACGACTGTAAAATCATCGTTCACCCCTGCCTGAGCAGCTGTTTGTATCTCTGGTGTCTGGTCAAATGCGGTATACAGAAGTCCACCGAACAAGAACACGCAAAGTAGTGTTGCGGAACAAACCAAATAAATTTTTATTTTTTCCAAGCTGCCACCCCCTTACACTAACATATGCCGTTCGCCTTACCGATACCACTTCATCGGGTACAAGAAAAAGCGGTCTTGGCGGACCGCTTTTATGATAGCATATAGACAGGGTAAAAATTTAGTCTGTAGAAGTGTCTGCATTCATTTTTTCATCCGCAGCCGACATATCGGACGGATAATCAATATATGGAGCCGCTCCCTGTGCTACAGAGGCTTCCTCTCCGTTAAGCGGCAGGGAATTTTTGATATAGAAATTTTCTTTAATTTTCACCAATCTGTCAAGATTTTTACAAAGACGCAGGTATATATTCTCCAGTCTGTCATCCAAAGTAACCGTGCCGATTTTTATATCACGTCTGAGGAACGTAATATCCTCCCTAAAAAGACTGATTTCCTTTTCGATATTATCAATCAGCATAATGGTATCCATTGCCTTTTCCTGCGCTTCATCGATCACACCGTGTGCCCGTACCTCAGCATTCATTTTAATTTTGATCAGACTTTCCTGTAGTTCATCATAACGCTTTGCCTTGATCACCAGCTCATCATACTGTTCCTGCAATCGACGCTTTTCCTGCAAACGTATATCCAATTCTTTGCGGTATGCTTCAATGTCATTTTCTCTTTGACCGATTGTTTCTGCCAGACGCATTTGCGTATCCTGCAAGGATTTATACAAGGCATTCCTTGCCGCAGTCATTTCTATCAGTGCAATATTTTTATCGGTAGCTTCCAGTTCTGCCTGCTCCAGTTTATTTTTCAAAAATTCAATTTCTTCCTGTGGTGTAAGCTTTGTTGAGAATTTCTTTGTTTCTTTTGTTTCTTCGGCTATTTCATTTATTTTATCTGACATTTTCCACACCTCATTTCAATAGATAATTTATTATAGCATATTTTTATATAATAAATCAATAATTTTCATACAAAACATATAAAAAAATGTCATTATCAAAAGGTTATACCCGTTTGAAGTTTTTTTCTATCTCGTGTTTGGATAAGAAAAAATAAATAGGCCGTCCGTGAGGACAATATTTTACATCGGGATTTTGTTCCAATGTCAAGGCAAGGTCAATCAATTCCTGCGGATGATTGAGATTACCTGCCTTCACGGCAGCACGGCAAGCCGTATTTTGATAAAGCCATTCCATTTTTTCAGACAGCACTAATTTTCTATGCTTGACAAGGTAATCAGCTATTTCCATAAATTCTTCAGCTATCTCCATTTTTTCCAGCATAATCGGTACAGAACGAATAATAATGGTACCGCTGCCAAATTCATCCACCGAGAAGCCGGCCTCCATCAGCATTTCTTTGTTTTCAAGAACAATCTCACATTCAGTTTTGTCCAGTGTCACTGTCACAGGTTCCAGCAGCATCTGAGGTGTCGAAACAGTATGTTCCCTTTTCAACCGTTCATATATCAGTCGTTCGTGGGCAGCGTGTTTATCAATAAACATCAGTCGGTCATCGGAATATTCCACGATAATATAAGTGGAAAATGCTTCTCCGATATATCTTGACGGAAAACCTCTTTTATCCGCATCGACGATAGCAATAGTTTCTTCTGATGTTTCCTGTGATGATCGGCATTCCTGCCGTATCATTTCGGACTCTGTTGATGCCTGTTTTGCTTCTTCAGTTTCAGTAGGCGTTTCCCTCATTGGTGTACCAGGATGTTCGGAAGGGATCTTCTTTTCATCATATAAAACAGGTTCTTTGGGGATCCCCGCAGGGAATGTATTGGCCGATACCGGTGGAGTCGGACATTTTTCTTCCTTTGGTGTGTCGGAGAACGGCAGGAGCGGCGAAGAACTGTGCGGCATTGATAAAGCATCTGTATTTTTCTTTTCTTCGTCTTTAAGATATTCTGCCAGATTAATACTTTTGATCGTCTTATTTGACTGATAATAAGCGGAGGCAACGCCGGCAGCATCCTCTACCATTGCCCGACTGTGATAATTAATCGGTTCAGGCATATAGATTGTCGGCTCATTATCGCTTTCGGTTTTCGGAGACTTTCCGTAAGCAAAACCAAGCTGTGTTCCCCTGTCCGCAACAGATCCCAGCACTTTGGGATTGGTTGACGGAAAATCAAGATGATTTTCCGGATAATGGCGGGTATCAAATTCCGACACGGCACTTTTTACGGCATAATAAACACTGTCATAAATCGGACGTTCATTGGTAAAACGAATTTCGAGCTTAGCAGGATGGACGTTCACATCAAGGGTAGAACAGTTAACCTCCAGATTGATCACACAAGCGGGGAACTTACCGGTCATAATCAATCCTTTGTAGGCTTGTTCCAATGCTGCCATTGCTGTTTTGGTACGTACATATCTGCCATTAACAAAAAATATCTGCATACTGCGGCTGGCACGATTGGCACTGACAGGCTTCGACACATAACCGCTGAGTTTTACACCATTATATTCATACGAAACAGGAATGAGTCCAGCGTAAAACTGCTTTCCGAACACCTGAAAAATAGCATTATCCAGTCGGTCATCCCCTGCTGTTTTGAGGGTACGCTTTCCGTCACGAATAAATGTAAAACTGATCTCGGGGTGAGAAAGAGCGATCCTATCCATTAGGCTGGCGATCGCATTGGACTCGGCAACATCTTTTTTCAGAAACTTCATTCGTGCAGGAACATTATAGAACAGATCTCGTATAACAAAAGTAGTGCCCTGAGGGCAGCCCACGGTATCAAATGTTTTTTCCACACCGCCTTCCAGTTCATAACAAGTGCCATCCTGCTCGCTGATATGTTTTGTCATCAGTTCCACCTTAGATACAGCACAAATTGAGGCAAGCGCTTCCCCTCTGAAACCGAGAGTCATAATGTTGTCAAGGTCATCCTGACGGGCAATTTTGCTGGTAGCGTGACGAAGGAATGCATTTTTCACATCTTCACGCATAATACCGTTTCCGTTGTCACTGACACGCATAAAAGTAATACCGCCGTTTTTGATTTCTACGGTAATGGCGGTAGCGTGTGCATCAATAGAATTTTCGACAAGCTCTTTGATCACTGATGACGGACGTTCTATCACTTCTCCTGCCGCTATCAATTCGGCAACTTGTTTTGACAATACATTAATAGCTCCCATTTTCTTACGTTCTCCCTTTTCACAGATCTTCGACAAAGATACCTATCTGCTTATTGATGATACACAAATTATATTCCTATTATTCCATTTAATCAAGCCGCATTTTGTAAATATGGATAAAACAACAAAATCCGCACGAAACAGAACGCTTTGTTTCGTGCGGATTGATTTTAGTCACTATTCAGATTTTTCATACAAACATTTATCGCCCGAATAGTTAAATACATAGACCGAATTAGCAGAAGAAGTGTAACCGTCCGTACCAAACCATCTGTCACCGATATGGAACTTATAGCCTGTGGCATCCTTAGGAATGTATGCTTCATACAGATGGAAGGTTTGTTTTGTACCGCTCCAGTACGCACTGCCGACAGATTTTGACTCTGTCGTTCCTAACGAGTTGCACGCTGCATCGCCAATTCCACTGCTGCCGCCCCAATAATGAACACTGTATTTTGACGAATTGCCTTCGTTCTCTACATAGCTGATAACACCAACCAAAATTCGGGTTTTATTCAAGTAATCGGGGTTTTCGCCAACCTCGAAGTTCACACTCAGAGCATCAATGGTATTATCTCCGATTTTCAGCGTAAGGGTAACCGTATAATTTCCTTTTTCCGTTGGCTGCCATACCGATGTTTTATTGCTTGCGGTTGTCAAAACAGTCGTTTTTCCGTCTTTCGCCACGGTATAGAGGAAATGTGATGCCGTCAGCGATGATGAGGCATTTTCCAGTTCAGCGGAAAGGGTCACGGTATCGCCTGCCTTGATGTCTGTCTTATCGGCAGAGATGGTTTCAATATAAGTTTGTTCTACCCAAACATCTTTGGTCATACACTGTGTTTCCCCGCTGTTATTTTTAGCTGTCACTACAATTTTATAAGGACCTATTCCATCTGTAAAACAATAATCACATCCGGTATTGGACGTAAAATCAGAAACCAATGTTTCTTTGCCGTATCGGATATAGGAATATTGGTATTGCAGCGAACCGGAAGAAGTTGTCGCATTGGCAGTTACTTTGACGGTATCGCCTGCAATGATAGAGGTTGAGGGAGATACCGTGAGTGACTTAAAGGTAATCGGCTGAGAAGGCGAAATATTCATTCTGATGCTTTTTAATGCATAAGCTCCATCGCAGTCTACTCTTTGCACTGTCAAAGTATAAGATCCTGCTTCAGAGGGCTTCCATATAAATTGAGCGGAAGAACATTTTCTGTGGATATTATAGTCATCAGCGGTCGAAATTTTTTCCGTATAATAGACTTTGTCATTTTTATGGTCGAGAAGGTAATGAAGGAGTCTGCATCCAAACTGTCATTTTCTGTTGCCGCCATAAAGGCAATATCCATACCGGAAAGAAAATCATCCGACAAAGTAGTGGTATAAAATTCCGAAATAACAAACGGTTGATCAATGACTTCAGAAGACAGTGATTTAGTGACGGTAGTTCCTGCCGCATCCGTCAAGGATACATTGATCTGGTACTTTCCCTCTTTGTCATACCGAAACAGAAAACTCCTGCCTAACATAGTGGTCGCCGTAAACTGGTCTTCTTTCAGAATTTTTCCATCAGACAGGTTCTTTACGATACATTTCACTTTATAGGGAGCATAGCCGCCTTCTACTTCTACAGAAACCGTATCGCTGCACCCTACATCGCAAGGTCATCAATAGAATATATTTTCTCCGTCGACAATTATCCATACATTTTGAACAAAATTTTTTTATATTATAAAAAATATTAATGAATTTTTATTAAAAAAATAACAAGATGATATTGCATCAACAATAATAAACTCCGCACAAGATCATATCCTCTTGTGCGGAGTTAGTTCTATCGGAATATACAAATCTATTATTCGATTTCCAGACTTGTCTTTTCATAAAGACATTTATCACCTGAGTAGTTAAAAACATAGACCGTATTAGTAGAAGAAGTACTGCCGTCTGTACCGAACCATCTGTCACCAATATGGAATTTATATCCTGTTGCATCCTTGGGAATATAGGCTTCGTACAAATAGAAAGTTTGTTTGGAACCGCTCCAGTACGCACTGCCAACCGATTTGGATTGTGTTGTACCAAGAGCTTTACACGATGCATCACCAATGGCACTGCCACCCCAATAATGAACCGCATAACTGCCGCTATTGCCTTCGTTGACAACATAACTGATCACACCGACCAATATTCTGTTATTATCGGTATATTCAGGGTTTTCTGCTACACTGTATTCGACACTGAGGGTATCTAATACATTACCGCCGATTGTCACGGAAAGCGTAACGGTATAAGTTCCTTTTTCTTCCGGCTTCCAGGAAGCCGTTTTATTGCTGTTGGTGGTCAAAACGGCAGTCTTACCGCTTTTAGAAACAGTATAAACATAATTAGCAGAAGTCAAGGAGGAAGCTTCATTCAGCAATTTAGCACTGAATATAACCGTATCTCCTGCTTTGGCACTTGTTTTGTCTGCCGACAGCGTTTCAATATAAGTTGGCTCTACCCATATATCCCTTGTCATACATTCGGACTCACCGCTCTTATTTTTGGCAGTAACCACTATCTTATAAGCACCGATACCATCATTGAAGCAATAGGTACAGCTTGCACTGGCACTATAATCCGATACGATCGTTTCCCTTCCGTATCGAACATAAGAATAACGGTATTCCAATGTGCTGCTGTCCGAAGAGGCATTGGCTGTCACTTTGACGTTTTCTCCCATTGCAATATTAGCAGAAGGATTGACTGTCAAGGATCGAAAAGTAACAGGATGATAAGAAGAAACGGTTAATGTCATACTGCGTGATGCGTAATTGCCGTCAGCATCGGCACGGTGAACCGTCAGTATATATTTTCCCGGCTCTGACGGAGTCCAGCTCCATTTGGTCAGACTTGACTTTTGTCTGATATTGGCTTCATCCGCCACTGATAATTCCTGTTTGGAATAAACCAAATTATCCTTCACCGCTGAAAAAGTAATAATGGAATTTTTATCAATACTGTCATTGGCTGTCTTAGCCGTCAGTTCTATGGTATCACCCGGAGCATAATCCAACTGTACATCCGTTATACCAAAACCGGTAATCTTGAACGGCATATCTTCGACCTTGACGTTGACCGATTTCTTGACGGCAGATTTTGCCGCATCCGTCACCGTGATTTCTGCCTGATAGGTTCCCTGTTCGGTATACTGATAAAGAAAGCCTTCTGCTTTATGATCGCTGACGGTAAAGGTTTCCTCTTTTACCATCTTTCCGGTCGACAAATTTTTCATCACCATTTTAATCGTATAAGGAGCGTATCCACCTGTTGTTTCGGGGTAAATACTGTCTGTACAGCCAATGTCGCATAATGTACCAAAACTGTTTTTGATATTCAGAACAAGCGGCTCTCCCACATCGGGTGTAACAAAGAAATTATTCCCCTTTTTGACAACATAATGACTGCCGTTATTGGTGTCCCACGCACCCTTTCCGTCGCCAAAGTCCACCAACGCTGACTCTGCCATTCCAAGATTAATCAGATAAAAATGATCGTAACCATACTGAGTAAGATCATATACCATTTTTTCACCTGAAACATTCACCCAATCACTGCTTCCTTCTACTTGATAGCGAATGACCGGATTGTTATAACCACGATAGTAAACCATCGCCCCCTCCGACTGACATTCAATAGCAACGGTTTCCTTTTTATTTTCAAGCGTCAGCGGTGTAGTTTTGGCTTGGTAGGCATATCCTGTTGCCTCGTCATCAATTTCCACATTTTTAACAGTGAAAGGTCTGCCGTCCGCCAGATTATCGTCGCATTCCAAATACCATTCATAGGAAGAAAGATTGGCACGAGTCAATTCAGGATCCAGTGCTTTCAGATCTACCACAACAGTGGCATCTTTTGCTGTTTGACCGGCATCAATCGTTAATCCGTCAAAGGTAAGCGGGTCATAGGATGTACCGCTGTACAAAGTGGCAATAGGATAAATCACCATCTTATTTTCTTTTCCATCTTTTTTCTGTATAACCGTCAGCTTGGTACGGTATCTGTTGGATGTATTGACGGTTGCTTTAAGCAGAAACTGAGGAGAATTATCATAATCTGCCACTTCCAGTCTGCCAATATAGCGAATAGCTCTCTGCCTTTCCGATGCATTGGTTACTCCTGCCACACTGCTTTTCGCATTCAATGCATCATAGGCTACCCACGAAAAACCTCCGTTACGATAAGATTTTCCCCAAGAATTGGCGATTTTAAAAGCTCCCATCTCGCCGGCGTCAATTTGATGGTTGCCATTAATATCTGTCCAGATATTGTCATTATAACCGACAATGGTCATTCTGTGTCCGCCTTTGTTATAATCGGCACTTTTCATAGTATACTGTCCGATACATCCCTTATTGATCTCTGCATCGGAAGCGGCGGTTAGCGTCAGATACTGCCAGCTGTTAGCAGGTGAATGAGAAGTAAAGGCAAGGATCTCACCGTGATTAAGTGCCGTCTTAACCGGTATAAGGTCGGGATCATCAGGAGAAGTAATGTCTGTCTTGCCCGATACACCCAACTCTGTGAAAAACTGATAATCTTTAATTCTGGTATAGGCTGCCTTTCTCCATACATTTCCATCGGTAGGCCATTGCTTGAAGTCATTATCTATCGGTGCATCTGCCACTGTCAGACAGCCGATATTTTTCATTGTAATATAGACATTGGCTTCACCGGAGCCTTTATTGACGCCACGGTTAGCAAATTTGTAATTGAAATTGGGAGAAAATGTATTGTCCTTGGTTGTTTTAATATTATGATGTTTATTAAAACTGTAGGTAAACTGGTAATACACCTGTGCCCAACAAGTACACGATCCCATACCGCCCTGTGAGTCGATCTCGGGAAAAAATTCACTGGTACTGTTATCCACGCTGAGCGGCAGCTGTTCATCACGATCCATCGGCTCGTCCGAACCGTCATCCAACAAATTGTAATAATCTCCCTGCGAACGGATCACATAGGCATCATCGGGAATTCCTTCTTCATCGGTAAGATCACCGCTGTCATTCCACATTGATTCATCCTCGTTGTTGTCATTCGTCAGCAACGACAAATCGCCGTCTAAGCGATCTGTATGCGTGTCATTGTTTGTGTTTTGCTGTGACTGTACGGACGGATTTTCGCCGCTGTTATCATCTATACTGATATTATTCTGATCAACAGGAAGTGTTGCCGTACCCATTTTCAGAATATCATCTGAAGTCCGGATCAGCTCTTCATATGAAATTTTCTGTAAGCTGTCAATCGGACTTGTTTCTTCATAGGCACTGTCCTTTGTTCCGATCGTATTGTTATCGGCAACAACTGCTGTTTCCGCAGGCATTGCCGCTGCGGCAGGACTGATCGGTGTAGACGCCGACACTGTCAATAATGTTGCCAGAATAATTGATACAACCGATTTTCGTTTTTGTTTCATTATAAAATTCATCCTCCTATATCATTACAGCATTATTTCTTCATTCATATTACCATTATTATTCTAATGAAATTCTCAAAAAATAACAACTGACTATTCTTTAGAATCAATTTTCGTCAAAGAACATTTTAGTGTACATTTTATATAAAAATCGAAAAAGTACTCAAAACTTTCCATTTAATATATAAAAACCATCGGCATTTTTTGTGCCGATGGTGAAACTTTCTTCTGGAAACAATATTTCCCAAGCGGTATTCAGCTCAGCTCAAATTCAAATTCTTCATTGGCAAGCTTGAATTGGCATCCATTTTCCAGCTTCGTTTCAACATTGCTGGTAATCATTGTTCCATTCACGTAGGTGTGATTAGTAGAGTTTGTATCAACAATAAAGTATTCATTATTTTTTTGAACAATATCGGCGTGACTTCTGCTAATCGCTGCATTGTCGCCGATAAAATAATCCACATAACTGCGTTCCTTTCCGATATGGAATATTTCTTTATTGATCAATATTCTTTCATTATTCTTTTTTCTGATGATATACGCACATAAAGGACGGGCACCATAAGGATCTGCCCCATTTTCACTGAGTACGGTTGTATCACCATAATTTCCATTTTCCAGCCCCAGTACCGTTGTATTGCCAAAGTTGCCGGATACGGCATTCACTGTTGACGGGGCAGAATGGTAGGAAGAAACCGGCTGTTGAGAATAATTTTGAGTGCTGTTTTGTGAAGCCGATGTGTAAGCATTGGAGGAACTTGCAGTACTGCTATGGGAAGGATTAGCAGCTGGTGTATAAGGCGCACTTTGAGGTACTGCAAAATCATCGCTGCCCGGCACAACAAAATGATTGTCCTGCGGTGCAGAATAATGAGACTCGGACGGCTGCGATATAGAGGGCTGCTGCGGTAAAGCAGCGTTATTTTTTTTAGACTGCTTTTGTGCTTTATAAATGGCTGCATTTTCTTTATTATAATGCTGAAGCAAATAGAACATCGTCATTGGTTTTTCGTTGGAATCTTTGCTGTTTGTATCGGGACTTTGCTGCGGCAAAGAAGACTCGGGTATATCCATACCGGGTATACTGTACGATTCCGTATTATTCGATCCAAAGGAAGCAGATGGGGGTGACGGTGTATTAGCAGCAGATGCATTATTATTAACGGGATAATTGGATACCGGCTGCTCCACGGCAGGAGAATAAGAAGCCTCTTGCTGTGGATACGTCTGCGTGTTGACAGATGTTTCCTGTTGTTGGTAAGTATAAGAGTTGATGGAAGATGACGGTGAATAAGCAGTATTTTGTGGAGGATAATATTCCTGCTGAACAGTTGGCTGAATTTCATAAGCATTCGCATTTTTTTGTATATTAGCTACCGAAGGATAGGCAGGAACATTATTTCCCATCTCGATCCCGTCAATCACCTCTTTGAACCCCACAACTGAAAAAGACGCAGAATTATTCAGATAATTGATCAGCTTGGCAATATAATCTCCGTTTTCTGTCTGATCATAATTTAATGTAAAAATCAGATTTCTGAAAAATTGTTTCAGGTCAGTGTCTTTTTTTAAGGAACTATCCAGCGGAACACAAACCACCTCTGTATGGCAGGTACTTACGTTAACATAAATATAATTCAAATCAAGGACGATACATTTGACATCAATCATATAATCTTCTGCCGAAATAAAGGCTGTCAAGATCCCTTTCAAAACGCTGATCAGTTTTTTCTTGGAAACCGTTCCGGAAAAGAACTGGCTGACACTGATTTTGGAAGAAATATTATATTTAACAAACGAAATGTCATCCATACATCCGTAAATGGACGGTAAAAAACCATCAATCTCATTATTGGTCATCATACCGATCGTCAACGGATCGGGTTTAGAATTTTTAGGGAAAGTAAATTTCAGAAAAGAATTGATTCCCTGATTTTCATACGAAAAATTTTCATACATTTGCTAAGACTCCTTTAATCTATTCTACATACCTTTACTTAATGAATAAATCCTAAGAGGCTTCCATACACTGCTCTGTTTAATAAAGCAAAGTCCTCTCGTATTAAAATCGCCTGCATCATCAAATTCCGGTTGAATAACAATTTTTTCCGATGTATCTACATAGCCCCAGTGTCCATTCATTTTAACGGCAGCTAATTGATTTTTGTAAGGTCTGGCATCTTCATAGGTTTCATCGCTTTTATTTTTTCCATTTTTGTCAATAAAGAACCATTGATTTCCTTTTTTTACGACAGTTTCTAATTCCGATAAGAAAAGTCTGGCATCATCATACTGTTCTGTTCCCACTTGATTGCCTTTGGTATCTATCATCATATATTTTCCGACAGAGGCAGAAACAAAGGCTCTTTCGTTTCGGAAGCAAATCAATTTTTCGTCAAGCTTTACATCAAGGTATTCCTGATCAAACAATTTTTTTCCTTTGCTGTCAATAAAAAACCATTTGTTTCCCTTTTTAACAGCAGCAATACCGCTGTTAAAAGTAGAAGCAAAATCATATTCCTCATTAAACAACTTTTCAAAGTTTTCATTCAGATAAACGTACTTTCCGTTTTGTTGTTTTGCCGACAAAATACCATCAACAATCAATCCAAATGAAAGATACTTTTCCTTGGTTGCCAGCACTCTTTGTCCTTTTTTGTTAATAAAGTATGCCTCACTGTTTTTGGTATTTTCATCGTAAACAGTCACGGGAGCATACCCGCTTCCAGTAAATGAGCCTACTTCTGTATAATTCATATTAATAAATTTGGTACCGGACTCGTTGATAAACCCCCATCTTGTTTTTCCTTTGACAGCACAAGCACCGCCGCTGAATGAACCGACTTCTTCATAGGTGCTGAAAAGTACGGTATATTCATATTTGATTTTTTGATAGGTTTCCTCCATATATTTCGAGGTCACCTTTTTTCGCTTGGCAGTGGATAACACATCAAAACACGAATCGTAATTTTTATCGTTCATATATGCTTTTAACAAACAATCATATGCTTTCGCATTTTTGGGATATTTATTCAGGAATTCCTGACACCATTTAATATTATTTCTGCTGTCACCTATTTTGGCGTAGTACTTGGCTACCTCTACGTATATATCAGGGTCATCCTTGATCAAAAGAGCTGCTCTGTAGTTTTCGATGGCTGCCGAAGTAATTTTTACATCCGCCTTTTGTCTGGCAATTTTGATATAGTTATTAAATTTGGCTTCTTTGCCGGAATAGTTATCATACATCATATACCACGATAACAGCATCACTGCAATTAACACAAAAGGAACAAAAGCTCTGTACTTCTTCATCATTTATCAACATCTCCTGTTTACATACCACTTAAACAAATTGATAGAAAGGTTCCTATCAAGATACTGGGACCAAAAGGAATAGTATCCTTTTTCTTCTTTTTTCTTGTGATCAGCAAATAGATCGAAACAAAGAAAGATACAACCAAAGAAAAGAAAATAGCACTAAATGTTCCCCATATTCCCTGATACAATCCCATCAATGCAAAAAGCTTAATATCTCCCATTCCAATACTGTTTTTAAATACCAACAGCAAAAGAAGGAAGAATACACCATAGATCACAACAGCCAGTAAATTATCCTTTAATACAGAAAAGGCGTTCTCAAAAGATTGTATGAACTCAAAAATATAGAATACCATTCTGAGAATAAGACCTGCTATTAAAAACTTATTGGGAATTTTCTTAATTTTATAATCCACCGCTGCTGTAGGAAATAAAATCAAAATCAGTGTCAAAAGCTTAAATTGGCTGAGCATTGGTATTTTATAAAAAAACTGAAGCATATAAATCATTATGCCGCATACGATCAATACGGAACTCAAATAAAGGATTTTATTCCTGCTCAGCTTGAGAACGCCAACATCAATTTTGTTCCACTTTATATGATGAAGCACATAGCATACTGCTACATATCCCAAAACGATCAATAAAATTGATAATACGCTATCTAATGCAACGACCATAAATATCCCCCTATGTACTTCATCCTGAATTTTATGATTCTGTCGATGTCTCCGTCTGTCTTGCACCGTAACCGTAAGAAGGAACCACCTCTATATTGACTCCTCTGGTATAGGACTCCGCAATAATAGATTCTATTTTTTCTTTCAGTCCCGGATCTTCGGGAATAACCAGAATAATTTTGTTGGAGGCATCCGAGCAATCATAGGTTTGCTTGGAAGTAGAACCATCATTATTTTTAATCTTAGTAGTGACACTATGAACCCCATCAGTTGTACTTTTGATCTTACCGCACAAATCTTCAATGCTTTCTTTCAGTACAGAATCTGTAAGATCTTCAATTTTCATCGGCGGCTCTCCTTCTTTTGTGTAAAGAGGGTTCATTGATGAGATCATCACGAATTCATTATTTTCTTCATTATAAAGCTGCACATCTGTCAATCCCACAGTCTGTTCATAGCCTTCATCCACTTCATCTTGGATAACCATATGGCGGATAAACTTAGCTCGTTCCTGTGGTGTCGACTGTGTCCACAGTGTATCGTTGTCTGTATATTTGGTTTTGTCGGCTGATTTAAAGCTTACATCCCCTGCAAGCCAGCCATGGGTAACAGCTGTCTGATTAAAATGGAATTGCCAATCTATCGGCAATAATGCGATCACTTTGACATCATATGAAACATTGATCCGAATTTCGTTGGATCCGTCAGGGAACAACGAGGATCGGGAAAAATCCAATCCGTCTATGTAGGAACCTGTTCCCGAAGGAACCACTCCCAAATGTTTCAGATACGCATTAACATCTCCGTCTTTTTGATTGACCAGATGCTTCTTACACATCATCTTGGCCAACGGAGCTGCAATCAATCTGGATTTGACCAAATCAAATCCTTCGCTTGCCGCCATTTTCGCTATGCCAAACATTAGTTTTTTAGGATTATCGGCTATCTCAGATAAGCTGCTTTCCAATGAAGAACCGGCATCTTTGATTTTTTCAGCAGAACCGGCAACACTTTCCCACGCACCGGTAATACTGTCAATATCGTCATCCACACTCACTGAAGTTTTGCCTATTTTATCAATTTCGTTATATACGCTATTGATATTAGACAGCATATTGTTGACTTGTTCGGTATCCTTTTTGCCAGCTTCACTAATTTTAGATTGGCTGTCATTAAGCCCTGTCAAAGAATAAAGATAACTGTACTGTGAAATTTCTTTGGCAGTTGTATTAATGGCATTGGATATTTTGGTTTGCACCGTACAAATGTTAACAATAGTAAGAATAGTCACAATAAAAAACATAAATGCAGATAATGAGATGGTCGCTTCCAGGGTAATCATACCATTGTCTTGTTTGAAGTTTGTCAACACATCTGCCACTCCCTTATTTCCGAATGATATTATTCATTTCTCACTTCAACGGTCATCATCACGGCATCTACATTTTCCTGTATTTCTTTTTTGATGTCCTCACTTTGATCCACATCAAGTACAATACCGGTAATGTTACAGGGTACATCATTAGCAATAAACGAATAGCCTACAACATAAGCTCCCTTTTTTACTTGT
>CADCOE010000073.1 GCA_902802985.1 uncultured Ruminococcus sp. | reverse complement strand
CAAAAGTTTCGTCCACCTTTTCAGCGGAGTGCCTCCGCAGTCAATACGCAGTAAGTCTGTATGATACGAAAGAACCACACCCGACCATCAATTAAAAGTTTCGTCCACCTTTTCAAAGGTGGCGGTTTCCAAAGGCAGAGCCTTTGGTCGCTCTCCGCAGAGAGCGAAACCCCCTCTCTTCACAGGCTATTTCTTGATAATAGAAACAAGAATAGTTCCCAGTGCCCAGAAGCCCATATAGAGGAGCATTTCACAGCAGCCAAGTTTTTCAAAGCCTGACACGAAGGAGATTACTGTAACCAGTACCAAACCTACAACGATGGCAACATATTGCAGTACCTTGGAAAAAGTGACATTGGATTTAATTCGGATACAGCCCGAAACGGCCTTGGCAAAAGAAGAAATTTTTCCTCTGGTAGCCAGATAGGCTCTGGAACGTTCATCGACAGAGGAAGTGGCTTCGTGACAGATGTTGCCCAGTCCCGTAGGCAGTATCGTAATACAGCGGGGATACAAATAGAATTTTTTGGATACCGATTCTTTGGTGACATTGGGGTCAACCGTTCTGATAATAAAGCTGACACCGTTTTCTTCCAAATTTCTCAGTTCGTGTATAATTTCACGGTCAGGCTTGTAGGCCAGAACAAACATTGCGATCAGCTCACCGCCTACCGTAATGTAAGAAATTTCATTAAAATCGTCACGATAACGTTCTTCCAGCTTTTGATCAGGAGCCTTCACGTTGTGTGACTCCAGAAGATCACGATTGCCGATCAAAATACGCTGTCCCTGTACCCAGCCGACCAGACCTTTGTTGTCCTCGTATACAACGCTGTCTACTCGGGGAAGCATATTTTTGCTGCACTGCACGATGTTGTCGAACACGCCGCACATCGGCCCGTCTACCGCATACATTACCGCAGCACCTGCCGTAATAGCATCGTTGAGTTTGCTCTGTTTAAATGCTTTCATACCGCTAAGAGTGATCGTTCCCTTGGGATAAAGCTGAGCAGAGTCCAGCATAATAGCGTTGGTATCACAAAACTGCTTGACAGTTTCATAGCTGGTAACCATTGCACCGCTGCGCAGTGTGGAGCGGCAGAGTCTGAGCAGCGGAATATTGATGGCAAGCAAGCAGATCAGCGGTGTACAGATACACGCCGTCAACGCAAAGGATGAAACACCTGCTACAAAATTCATCTTCAAAATGCCGCAGACAATGCCGCACAGCAGTGAAAGACCCGTTGTGATCGGAGCTGCTTTGGCAGCAATCAACTCACTTGGATCGGGAGCATAGGTCAACTGAAGGAAATTGCTCATAAATTTGGAACGCTTGGTATAGCCGATGATCGTCTTTTTGTTAGGAAATTCACTGACCATTTTTTCGGCATTGCGTATATCGGTATAGATCTTACCGGCATATTTGGCATAAGGCTTCGTCAGGAAACGGAAATTTTCGTGAGCACGAATGATCATCAGCAGCTTGCCTATATGATTGAGCAGCAATGCGATGACGGCAATGGGCACATAGATATGCAGAGTACCGTTGACGTAAACATCAGGAGTAAAGATAGCGGTAATGGACTGTATCGCTACCGCAAACGACGCAACCGCTGCTGCGGTATCGGAATTCGCTTTCAAATAACGCAGCGGCATCAATCCGTTGACGATAGCCATACGGCTGGTAACCGCTGCGATCGTAAACATAATAAAACTAATAATAGCATAAATCAGCCAGCCTATTCTCATACTGCTGAAAAGCGGTGTCAACTGGGCAATAATGGCAAGTAAAACAGACAGTACGGCAACCACACCGAGAATAATATTTTTGACAAAGACCTGCCTTAAATTAGTGGCGATGTCGGAGCGAATTTCTTCGGCATCCTTTTCTTCGTTATAATCATCCAGCAAGGGACGTTCCGTCTGTTCCTCGATCTCAGTATCTTCGGGATCGTATTCTTCCTCGCTTTCAAACATACTTTTCAGGCTAAGTTTCGGCAGCTTATATTTTTTTCGCCGCATCGGCGGCATAGCAGGCTTGACAGCCCCCTGTTTACCTTCAAGGCTTTCCATTTTTTTCGGCTTTGGCTGCTCCTGTCTGGATTTCTGCTTAACATCGGTTGGTTTCGGTGCCGACGGTTTTTTGGGAGTTTCCAGTGGTTCAAAGGTTGCTTTGGGAAGATTGCTGCGTACCGGTTGCTGACGCTCGGGACGGGGACGGCGAGTTGATTTCGGCTGCGGCTGTTTTGGCTGTACGGAAGAAACCGCCGTTTCTTTTCCGTTTTTTTCATCTGCTTGTCGGTCAGCTTTTTCCGTCTGTACTTTCTTTTCTGCCTGTGCCTTGTTATATACACGAACATATTCATACTCGTTGCGGAGCGTCTTGGTGAACTTTCCTGCCATTACTATAAACTGCGGATTTTTGCTTTCGTGATAAGTCACGCCAAACGTATATCCTTCCGAAAAATCCTTTTCTTCTCCGACAGGAGCCGATTTATACTTATCAGCAAGTTTAGACTGCGGCTGAGGCTGATGAGGTTGGTCGGATTGGTCTTGACCGGATACCGGTTCGGATGATTTCTCCGAAGGCTTGGAATGCGACCACGGTATGATTTTAATATCATCATCGGTTTCATTCCTGTTGGGAGCAGATTGCTTGACAGGGTCGGGATGTCGGTAGATAGTATTTTCTTTTTCGAGCCGCTTTTCCTCTTCTGTTTTTTGAGGTTCGGCAATGTCATCCGCACGTTCCGACTGAAGTTTTTCCTCGTTTTTAGCCTGCGGCAGTTTAATTTCTGTAATAACGATCGGGGACTTTCTGCTGCTCGGAGCAAACGATGACAAATTATCAAATGGATCACTGTTTTTATTATGATTATTCTTCTTTTTATAAGCGTTATTATGTTCGCTTTGTTGTGCCAGTGTTTCGGCTTTCAGACGTTCTTCGACCATTGAAGTAACCGATTTCACGTCCATTGTCAGAGGAATTGCAGGACGAAGTATAGGGTCGTGTTCCGCTTTCGGCGGTTCCTGTGGCGGCTCCGGCGGTTTCACTTCCGCTTTCGGCTGCTCCTTCGGCGGCTCCGGCGGTTTCACTTCCGCTTTCGGCGGCTCCTTTGGCGGCTCCGGCGGTTTCGCTTCCGCTTTCGGCTGCTCCTTCGGCGGCTCCGGCGGTTTTGCTTCCGCTTTCGGCTGTTCCTTTGGCGGCTCCGGCGGTTTCGCTTCCGCTTTCGGCTGTTCCTTTGGCGGCTCCGGCGGTTTCGCTTCTGCTTTTGGCTGTTCCTTTGGCGGCTTCGGCAGCTTCACTTCCGCTTTTGGCGGTTCCTTTGGCGGCTTCGGCAGCTTCACTTCCGCTTTTGGCGGTTTGTTCGATGGAGAGGAACGTTGTTTTTTGGGCTGATAAATTTTCATATCCGATTCGGTGGAATGATCATCGGATGGTTGAGAGGACATTTTTTTCGTTGCTTTCGGAGTCGGTTCATCCACAAAATCATCATCAAAATTTTCTTCGGGCTGCTGCTGCAATGCCTTCACAAAGTTTTGAAAGCGTGATTTCAGTTTATCCATTGCCGGAAAAACTTCTTCGTCCTCATTATACAGCGGCTCAACATTTTTATGATATTTTCTTTTTTTTCCGTCAGAAGGACCATCATCAAAAATATCTTTCATTTGACCGCCGTCCGACCCCGAATGATCCTGATCATCATTAGAATGACTGCGAAACAGATTTTTGAGTGGGGACGGTTCTTTGTCTTGTTCGGGAGATTTGGATTGACGGTTGGTATCATTCTTTTTTGGCATTTATGTAAACCTCCGTTTTATTTTGCTTTCAGATTTAAACGCTGACGGGTAAACTCATACATCAAAACACCTGCCGCTACCGAAGCATTGAGAGAATTGATTTTTCCGCACATCGGTAATGATAAAATCACATCGCATTTTTCACGTACCAATCTGCCCAGACCGTTTCCCTCGCTGCCGATCACCAATGCACACGCTCCCGTCAGATCACTGCTGCAATACACCTGACCATCCATATCGGCCCCATAAATCCAGCAGCCACGCTCTTTAAGTTCATCCAGTACAGCAGGAAGGTTAGTCACTCTTGCAACAGGCATATATTCATATGCTCCTGCGGAGGATTTGCCCACAGTATAAGAAAGTCCTGCCGCACGGCGTTTTGGGATAATAATTCCGTGTGCTCCGGCACACTCGGCGGTACGGATAATAGCTCCCAGATTATGGGGATCTTCTATTTCATCAAGCACGATAATAAACGGTTTTTCGTCACGCTCCCGAGCAAGGGCGAAAATATCATCCACTGTGCTGTATTCTTTAATGGCTGCCAAAGCCACAATTCCCTGATGTACAGCACCGCCGCACAGGAAATCCAGTTTCTTTTTATCGACCTCTTTGATAGGAATTTTTTGAGCTTTGGCCTTGGCCGCTATCACCTTAACGGAGCCGTTCAATTCCCCCTTGGCGATCAATATACTTTCGATGGCACGTCCGGAACGGATCGCCTCGTTCACGGGATTTCTTCCCGCTATCACATCGGTACTTTTTTGCATTTTTTCTTCATTCAAGTCTTTCACCCTGTTCGCAATGAATTCATTCTGTGGCAGGATATTTCCTGCATATCGATATTTCTAAACTAATTAATTATTATATCATAAACACTTCCCAAAAAGAAGTAATTTAAAGTAAAAATTCAATGATAATTTTTACATTATTTTATGACAGAATTGTAAATATTTTTGCAAAAAAATGAATTGACACAAAAATTATACAAATTGTTATTTTTTTGATCGAAAAACGACATATTTTTTGCTGTGGAAAACTATTCAACTGTTTAAACACTCCCTAAAATCACATATATTCAACGATTTCAACAGAGTTATCAACCAATTTTTACTTAGTTTTCCACTTTATTAACCGAGTTTTCCACTTTACAAACTGTATAATCCTCATTTTGTTATTCCCCTGCGTAAAAAACTGCGGCATCGAACTATTGTCGTTGCCGCAGCCAAAAATCATATCATTCAATATTATCATTATGATGGGTGGCTGCCGCCCCCAACCCCTGGTCTGCTCGTCCTGCACCCCCCATAAGGCTACTCCTCATCAGTTTCATCGCTCTCACGGGTCATATCTCTTTTGCGATATTTAGAAAGCAAAAGTGCTCCTACGCTGATCAGCAAAACTGTGCCCACAAATATAAGGGCACCGGCAGAATGATCCTCGTCCTGTTCATCCGCAGCAGAAATGGGCAGTTCTTCTTCTCTGCTTTCGGTGTCGGACACGCTCTGCTGTACTGTTTCTTGTGAAGCGGTTTCTTCCGATAGGTCTTGTTCCGAGTATGCTCCGTTATAATCAAGTTGAACGGTTTTTTGATAATCCGAAGCTCCCTCTCGTATACTGAAAAGAAACCACTGCTTGTCAACGGTATAATTTTCGGGAACATCCGTAATATCTGCCTGATAGAGATTAGTCAGCAAAGAATCGAATATTACCTTACCGTTTTCGTCCGAAACCATTTCTTCTCCGTCTACGGACACCCTGACGCCCTGTACAGGTTTTTTATTTTTGTCCACAAAAGTAAATACTGCCTTACCGTAAACTACGGTATCTGCCACACGTGCATAAGAAGTATTAAAGGCATAATCCACAGCTTTATACACGATTTTGAGGGAAGAAATTCTGCCCACATCCGCAGAATTATAGAAACTCAGTCGTCCCAGCTGACTGCGCAGCTCTGTAATATCATAGACAAACGTCACCGAACCATTCGTATTGTCCCGAATATCATCAAGCTGATAAGACCGGTCGGAAATATAGCCGGCTTTTATCAGGTCGTCAATAGGGTCAGCATAGTCATAGTGGTCGTTTTGCGAATGATAGACAGCCGTATACAGTTGAAAACCTTGCAGTGCCGTTTCGTCCGAAGCCGTCAGTTCAAGCAGGATTTTTCCATCTTTTTCATAGATTTTATCAGAAACGTTTTTCGGAGCGGTATTATCAACGGTAAAACTAAAACTTTTGGTTTTTTCTTCTGTCAGTGTTCCCTGTGCATCCATCGACTTGGCACCAACAGTATAAATATATTGTCCCTCGGGCAGAGAGGCAAAAAAATTCCGCAGATCATCACTTTTTTCGAGAAGCTGTGCATAGGGCTTGGATTTCTCGGAATAGAAGCTGTCCAGATTGCCATAATTCTGTGAAAAAAGTGTTTTGCCGTCCTTACCCGAAACGGTCACAGTAAATTCGCAGGCATCTCTGAGTAAATAAAGACACGGTAAAATATAAGAGTTCCCCAGAGAAAAGTCATCCTTGAAATTACGCAGGGTATCTTTACCGACAGCGATATGTTCGATATAGGCTTTATCGGTATATCGGTTATAGCCCAGCACCAATTCGTCGCCGCCTTCGTTATCGGTAACGGCAATCAAAGAATTATTCAGTTTGGTAATCGACTCACTGCTGTCATAGATCGTATGGTCAAAAATGTCATTTTGGGACCAATCACCGCAAAAACCCATCATCGGGAGATGGATTGTTGTGCCATCTGCTTCACGAAAGAACAGATAACCGTCAAGATAAAAACCGTTTTCAAAAAATTCTCCGTAAGCCAGAACAACAGACGGATCAAGTGTAATGCTGACCGTCACGGTCTGCTCCGAATGAGCGGCAACAGTAACGGTATTGGCATTTTTGTCATCAACACTGATTTTGACCGATGCTCCCTGATGGAGAAGATACGGCGACAGTGTATTGATGTAGCCGCCGTTATCGTCCGAGGCAAACGTATCTGTAAACAGTGTTGCCGCAGCAGTATATTTTTTTTGTTTATCGGAAAGATTGTGTATCACGGCATCAAACGTAAATTCTCCCGAAGGATTGTCGGAAAGATCCGCCTTTGCCTTGCCGGTATCTCCCACAGTAACATAAGCTCGGCAGGACAATGCACGCTCCAAATTGATCATTCCCGCTCCCTGTACTCTGGGGGTATCATACAAGGTATCGTCCCATACTGCCAGACCACTTTCTTCGGTCGCTTCATCAGGTTCATCATTTTCACTGTTGTCGTCCGACAGTTCCGCTTCATCGGGTTCGGCATCATATGGAATGACATCAGCAGAGGTCATCAACAACGCTTTGACCGTTTCATTCTGCTGTGCCGGTGTCAGTGATGAAAAATTCTCTGTTGTTTCCAGATACTGACGAGCCAGCAAAAAAGCGCCTGCCGCACAGGGTGCAGACATTGAGGTACCCGACATCATACCATATTCGTCACCGTCCAGTCCCGATAAAATATTTTCTCCCGGTACGCTGATGTCGGGTTTGAGCTTCAGATCGGCTGTTACACCATAGGCACTGCTTTTGGAAATCACCGGTACGGATGACCATTCACGGACATAGCTGTCGGTATCGAGCGAGATCATCCCCTCAGAAGCATTTTCAAACAAATCGGTATATTCCGGCGGCAAGCAAAGAATAGGAATGGATGGCTGTTCTGTTTCTTCGTCCGTCAAAGACAGAGAAGGTATTGTCATCTCCGTCAAAAATATGACTCCTGCCGCTCCTTTTAACAGTGCTGTATGATAGTGTTCCCGAAAAGTGGTTTCATCTCCGCTGAAAACGGCGATCTTGCCGTAAAGGGCAGCATCGTTGTCTTGGTCTTGTTCTGTTTCTTCTTCCTGTGCAGGAAAATAAACATACTGGGTATCTTCTGTCACAGCTTCGGAAAACAAGCTGTATTCCCCGCTGTGATCATCAGACAGAAGCGTTTCCCGATATTCGGCAGGCTCTCCGTTAACAAAGACCCTGCGGATAATTTCAGCAGTATTGCGTACTGATGCCGCCGTAAAGGCAGCGTCGGTGAGTCCCAGATCGCTGACCGCACCATAATCCGTATATAAAGTGCTGAGATAATTCCGGCTGTCAGGCTCAGCACCATTAATAAAGTCGTTGCCGGCCGACACGACCACCTGAGTTCCTGCATCGGAGAGGCGGCTGACAACATCATTATAGATCTCATATCCATACAGATTTCTGGCACAGCCGAAACTGCAGTTAATCACATCGGCTCCCAGTTTAACTGCATCGTCCATCGCAGCAAAAACAACCTTGGGAGAAGAGATTTTTCCCTCTTGGCTCTGGCTGTCGGTCGATATTTTCATCAAGGCAAGCTGAGCATCATAAGCCACTCCACGATAAGCATTTTCATCTGTTTTGCCGTTGTTGCCTGCTGCGATACCGGCAACGTGGGTACCGTGGCTGTCGCCTGCGAAATACGTTTCATTATCGTGATCGGCATAGTCATAAGCAAAAATAATTTTGCCGCTCTTATATACGTCTTTAAAGGTATAAGCCGAAGCGACATTGAACCGTGCCTGTTGAAACAAACCGTCAAGCTCGCTTTCCGTATATTTCGGGTCAACGGGAAGCGATGAGAAAATGCTGTGCGAACAGTCAAATTCATCATCCAGTACAGCGATCAATGTACCGCTGCCCGTATAACCGCTCTTGTAGGCAGTATCCATATTCATCATAGACTGATACGAACGGGAAAGCAAACGAATATTGGCTTTTATCGGATCGTTCTGCGAAGAAGTTTCCGAAGTATCGACATCTTCATCGGGATTTTTGAGTGTATTGTCGGCAGTGGTATTCTCCGAAGCCTGCCCGTTGTTATCGCTGTTGTCATCATTATTATCGTCATCATCGTTAACACTTTGCAGTTCACGGCACAGTGTCACGGAAGAAACGCCCTTAATGCTTTTGAGTGTATCATAGCTGTTTTGGGGTGCTTTGACCGAGAAGCCGTTAAAAATCGCCGTATAGGTAAAGCTGTCACTGAAATCGGCTTTTGGCACCAATTTTTGAATGCTTGCCTTGATGACTGCCTGTTCTTTTTTGATGGTATCGCTGCACTGTTTTCCCTCGGAGGAGGCAATCAGTTCCGTAATATGATGATATTTTCCGTTTGATTTCCGGAACACGTCAAGAAGGGAATTGCTGGCAGAAGCCACAATAAAAGTCACTGTTTTTTCGTCATCGGCGAGATTTTGATTGTCAGAACCGGTGTCATCTTTGTCCTTTTCCACGATAGCCGCAGAAGCCCTGTTGATTTTTTCAGGAAGGGTATCGTTACGTACATATCGTGAATTAATGATTGGCAGTACCAGCACCGATACCGTCAGCACCGATGCAAGCACAGCAGAAAAAACCCCTTTTTTCATAGTTGATTACTCCATATATCGGATTTAGCGGGAAATCAGTTCCTTTGTAAAGGCAAGAATTTCCCTTGTTGAAAAGTTGGCAAGCAAATAGAAAGGCGTATTGGACGAAACCGCACCGCACGAATAACCGGTCTTTTTGCAGATGACCGCTGCTCTGAGTTGATGGAAACCATCCGTAACAATCGCCATATTTTTATTGAGTTTATTTTCCTTGATAATTTTTTCGCTGAATTCGATATTTTCCCGTGTATTGGAAGACTGATCTTCCAGATAGATTCTCGACTCATCAATGCCGAATTTCACCAATTCTCTATACATACATTCTGCTTCGCTGATGTCCTCATTGTCACCCTGCCCGCCCGAAACAATACATTTGGCATCAGGGTGTTCGATCAGGTACAAGCGGGCCGCATTAATTCTTTCATAGAGCATTCTGCTGGGGGTCGTTCCTCTGACCTGACAGCCAAGCACCACTACAGTAGCATTTTCTTCCTGAGGAGCACGGTTTGCCGTATACAGCATCAGGGTAACAACCACGGCAAAGTATAACATTATAATAGCCACCAAAATGCAGAGCAATTCAAAGAACACTTTCGTCAGCCGTCTTTTTTTACATTTTTCAGCGAACTCTCCCAGCTTTTTGGAGAAAACAGCAGCCGTTCCCGTACATCCGAAAAAGAGAATTCCTACTATACTGCCGATATTGATAATACCTGAAATGAAATACCATAATATCATTGCAGAAGATAAAACAATAGCAAACACTTTTCCTGTCATTTTTAATACTTTCATTTTATTTCTCCTTTACTAAAATTCACGAACCATAATACAAAACTTTCCACTATACAGCCCATTATAACACTCATCCGTGAAAATAGCAACACTGTGCCGATGTATCACACGGAAATCCGTTTTCTCCGTCAGTTCTCCGCTGAGAACCCTTTTCCTAAAACCACTGAAAATTGCTGAAAAACTATCAAAAAATTACATTGCCGTCCATCGCAGATCAACACAAAGCTGCGACGGGCGGCAAGCACTTTTTTCCGCTTCCACAGCGGTCAGGCAATGTCCGTATGCCAATTATTTCCATATACAATAATACTACATAATTATATTATAATATCGGCAGAAGCTGCGGTTCTCTTTTTTGGTATACGGCAAAATGGGTAAATCCGCATTGATACAGTATTTGCATTCCGTCCTCTATGCCCGAACCGATGTCCCCCCAGCGGTGTGCATCCGAACCCAGCGTAATGTATCTGCCGCCCAGCTGATGAAAGCGTTTGATGATCGTTTCATCCGGCAGGGTTTTTCCGATGATCTGACGCAGTCCCGATGTATTGATCTCCAGCGCACGGCGGTTATGAACGAGCAGTGAAAGTATCTCATCAATTTTTTCGGAGTAATCATCCAGACTGATATTCAGCCCTGCATTGCCGCAAATATACCGCAGCGGATAGGTCATATGGGCAAGTGAGTCAAAATTATCCAAGGCGACCAGTTCCAGCAGCTCATCAAAATAGCGTTCCAGAAGCTTCGGTGCCGTTTCCGGTGTATACTCCAGAAAATAAAAATCCTGTTCTCCTTTCAGATTGTGCAGCGAACCAAGGACAAAATCATAATCTGTCAGAGAAAGAGCATCTACGCTTGCTTCTCTATCCTGTGTCGGCTGTCCCAATTCAATACCGGTATATACACGCAGTCTGCTGTGATACAAAGCCCGTGCCTGAGACACCTCTACGATCGACTTTGACATTGAGTGGTGTACGTTTTCTTTAAAATATTCATTACATTCGCAGTGATCGGTGACGGTAAGAGCATACAATCCCATATTGGCTGCTTTTTCACACATCATAGCAACGCTGTCGGTTCCGTCAAAAGAACATCTGCTGTGGGTATGGCTGTCAGACAAATATCGATACCTCATTCTTAAAAATCCTTCTACTCCATCTAAAAAATCTTCATTATCAGCAATATATTATAACACAGCCGAGAAATAATTGAAACATCAATACTCATCTAAATCTACTAACAATTTATCGCACAAATTATTATATCTGTTGGAAAATAGCTCCCTTTATCTCCGATACGGTCCTTCCAAAACACAAAACCAACCCCTTTTTTCTCCTTTATCCGATGCCCGCCAAACAAAAACAGCCTCACTCGATTTCCATTTCAATCTGTTGAAAGCCCTTGACATTATCGACTAAAAATAGGATAATTTATATAATTTCATATAGGAGGTTTTTTATCATATGAATGCTGTAATTACTGTTCTCGGAAAGGACAATGTAGGAATACTGGCAAAAGTTTCTAACGAATGTGCCGACGTCGGCGTGAATATCGTTGAGGTAACACAGTCGGTATTGCAGGGAATGTTTGCGATGATTATGTTTGTCGATATAACAAAATGTACCGTTCCCTTTGCCCAGCTGGTTGACTCTTTGACCGAAAAGGGCGAAAAAATGGGCGTTAAGATCCACGTAATGCACGAGGATATTTTTAACGCTATGCACACAATCTGATTTTTTCGGAAGGACGGTTACTCAATGATTAATTCTCACGATATTCTTGAAACCATCAGTATGATCGACAACGAAAACCTGGACGTAAGAACCATTACAATGGGTATTTCCTTGCTGGATTGCATTGATGAAGACATCGACAAAGCGTGTACCAAGGTCTATGACAAAATCTGCCGCTATGCCAAGCATCTCGTTAAAACAGGTGAGGACATCAGCAAGGAATACGGCATTCCGATCATTCATAAGCGTATCGCCGTAACCCCTATTGCTATGCTGGCTGCTGCCTGCCCCACCAAAAATCCCGTCAAGTTTGCTCAGGCACTCGACAGAGCCGCCGACACCGTCGGCGTTAACTTCGTAGGCGGCTATTCTGCTCTCGTTCACAAAGGTTTTGCCCCGGGCGATTACGCCCTGATCGAAAGCATCCCCGAAGCACTTGACATTACCCAAAAAGTCTGCTCCTCTGTCAATATCGGCAGCACCAAAGCAGGCATTAATATGGACGCCGTAGAAAAAATGGGACGCATTATCCGACAGACCGCAGAACGTACCGCCGATCGTGACTGTATCGGCGCCGCTAAACTGGTCGTATTCTGCAATGCCCCCGAAGACAACCCCTTTATGGCAGGTGCGTTCCACGGTGCCGGTGAAGCAGACTGCGTCATCAATGTCGGTGTTTCCGGTCCCGGTGTTGTCAGAGCCGCCTTGGCAAAGGCCGGCGACTGCAATATCACTGAGGTGGCTGACATCGTCAAAAAAACTGCATTCAAGATCACCCGTACCGGTCAGCTGGTTGCCAAAGAAGCATCCAGACGTCTCAGCGTACCGTTCGGTATTGTTGATCTGTCGCTGGCTCCTACCCCCGCCATCGGTGACTCTGTTGCCTACATATTGGAAGAAATGGGTCTGGAACAGTGTGGTGCTCACGGTACTACAGCGTGTCTTGCACTGCTGAATGACGCCGTTAAAAAAGGCGGTGTAATGGCTTCTTCTCACGTAGGCGGTCTTTCGGGTGCTTTCATCCCCGTGACAGAGGACGCCGGTATGATCGAAGCCGCAAGAAACAAAACACTCACACTCACCAAGCTGGAAGCGATGACAGCAGTTTGCTCGGTCGGTCTGGATATGATCGCTATTCCGGGAGATACCACTGCCGAAATCATTTCGGGCATCATTGCCGATGAGGCAGCGATCGGTATGGTCAACTCCAAAACCACGGCCGTCCGCTTAATTCCTGCTATCGGCAAAAAAAGCGGTGACGAACTGAATTTCGGCGGTCTGCTCGGTCAAGGCCCGATTATGGATGTTAACCCTCAATCTCCCGCTAAATTTATACACAGAGGCGGCCGAATTCCCGCACCTATGCAGAGCTTGAAAAACTGATCCATTCCATCGCTTTTGGCAGCCGATCCGAGTATGGTATCTCACCGTTACTGTCATACAGCTTGTGAATGAACAATCGTTATTTTGTCATAAACAGCAAATAACATCTTGAAAAGTTTAAACATATTCCTCAATTTGTCGATTGTAAATTTTTCAGACTGAGAGTATAATAGCATCAGAAAGTAGGTGTAGGAAGAATGGGCTTCCCTTTTCTTCTCTATGCCTATGTTTTTTATTAAGGAGGTGTCAATTCCGTGGAGGATATGATTTCCAGAATAGTCGATATGGACAAAAAAGCCCGCAGTATGACGGACGAGGCACAAAAAAGTAAAATCGACTATGAACAGCAGATCATCCGCACAAAAGAAAAAATCAAGAACGATTATCTCGAAAGAGCCAAAAAACGACTTGAGATCAATGAGCAGAATATTCGCAAAAACGCTGATGAAAAGCTCAACGCCCTTGAAGTGCAAAACAAAACGATCATCGAAAAACTGGACAAAAACTATTCCGAAAACGGTGACAAGTGGGTCGACCGGATCGTTGACCGTGTTGTCAATCAATCCTTATGATAATCTCCGGAAAGGAATGGTGTCACTATGCCGTCATCCAAGGCATCCAACGCAATTCTTGCCAAAGCTCGTGCTATGTACGGAAAATGTCTGACCGACAATGATTATCAGCAGCTTGAGGAATGTAAAACCGTTCCTGAGGTTGCTGCCTATCTGAAAACACGTACCAGCTACCGCTCCGCCCTGACCGGACTGAACGAAAATGACGTACACAGAGGACAGTTGGAACCGCTGCTGAAACAAAATCTGTATTACGACGTTTTTGCCCTGTCAAGATACGCTACCGATAACTCAATGATATTCTCGGACTTCTTTATCTCCGGAATGGAGATCGAACAGATCATCCGATGCCTGACATTGGTCAATCTGGACAAACCCGATGAATATGTCTATTCTATGCCGCTTTCACTGGATAAATTTACGAAAATCAGTCTGAAGGAATTGGCAGGGGTACGCTCCTATGCTGACATTGAGGAAGTGCTTAAGGGCAGTAGATACAGTGCGGCCATTCAGAAGTTCCGCCCCAAAGAAGGCGAACAAGTCCGTATTGCTGAACTGGAAAACGAGTTAAAAAGCAATCGCTATGCTTCTGTTTTGCAGGTGCTGGAACATTCGGGCAGCAAACGGGAAAACAGCGAGCTGAAAGACCTGTTTTATGCTATACTCGATTTCAATAATATCGCAAGAATTATCCGACTCAAAAAATATTATCAATTCAAAGCCGAACAAATCAAGCCTATTCTCATTCCCTACGGCAAACTCAAGCCTTCGGTCATAGACGAATTTTGTGCGGCAGAAAGTGTCAGTGAGATATTCGAGCTGTCACGCTCCACCTATCTCGGGAAACTGATGGCAAAACTGCAGTACAACGACCAGACACAGATAACGGATGCACTGATCAGTATGTACTGCAAGCACCATCTCAGACTTTCACCCAACCCTGCCATCGTGATGATTTCCTATGTTTACCTCAAGGAAATTGAATTAAAAAACATTGTCAACATCATTGAAGGTACACGTTATGGTATTTCGGCAGAAGAAAAACAAAAACTTCTCGTCAGATAAGAAAATAGAATAAAGGAGGTGATCCTGTGTCTATAAAGCCTGTCAAGGCGATCAGTATTATCGGAATGATGTCCGACCTGGAAAAAGTTATCAAATTCTGCGGAGACTCCGGTATGTTCCATCCCGATGATGTGATGTCCTTCTACTCCAATACACAGAGCTTTGTTCCATTGGCACAGAAAAATCCCTACTCCGCACCTCTGCAAGAGATTTTAACTACAGCAGAGATTGCCGGCTTTGAACCGGAATATGTCAAACCCAAAAAACTGGACGTTACTACCGCAGAGCTTTTGGAATATGTCAAAACCTTCTGCTCCAAAACGGAAAAAATGGTCAGTGACAAACTGAAAACAGAACAAGAAATCGACAAATGTCAACGCAAAATCGAACAAGTCGAACATTTTGTCGGAAGTAATATTGATTTTACGGAAATAATGAACTGTCAATACATCAATCCGACTTTCGGACGGCTGCCTTTGGAAAGCTATGAAAAGCTGTCCAATTATTCGGATAATCCTTATGTATTGTTTTTTCCGTGTACATCAGATGATGCCTATTATTGGGGTGCTTATTTCTCTCCGCCCGATAGAAAAGACGACATTGACCGTATTTTCTCGTCAATGTATTTTGAAAAGCTGGAAATACCGGATATTGCCGGCACTCCCGACCAGTTTATGACAGAACTTCAAAGCAAACTTCATCAGTTGGAAAAAGACCTTGAAAAGATGAAACAAAAACTCAGCGAGTTCTGGCAAAAGGAAAAAGAAAAATGCTGCCAATATTACAGCAAGCTCCTTGAACTGGATTCCTATAATGACATCAAGCGGTATGTTTATAAGTACCATAAAAGCTTTATTATGGTAGGCTGGATCCCAGCTGACAAGGAAGATTTCTTCACCAGGCAGCTTGACGGCATCCGAAGTGTGGAATATTCCCTCAGCGACGGCATAGACGAAATGAAACATTCGCCGCCCGTCATTGTGAAAAATCCGCCGTTTTTCCGACTGTATGAATTTTACGTCAAAATGTACGGTCTGCCCTGTTACAATGAAGTGGATCCTACACCGCTCGTTGCTTTGACATATACCTTGTTTTTCGGCATTATGTTCGGTGATCTGGGACAGGGACTGGTCGTTGCCGTTGTAGGAGCATTAATGTGGAAATGCAAAAAAATGGAGATTGGAAAAATCCTGATCCCCTGCGGCATATCGGGTATGATCTTCGGATTTTTATACGGCTCGGTATTCGGATTTGAAGAAGCACTCAATCCCGTTTATAAAATGCTTTTCGGCATAGACGGAAAGCTGTTTGATGTAATGGAGTCCGAAACCATCAATACCATTATTTACGGTTCCGTGGCATTAGGTTTTGTTACCATCGCCATTACGATGCTCATTAACATCTATTCGTCCCTCAGAAGGCGAAATATGGAAAGTGCCTTGTTCGATGCCAACGGCGTCGCCGGATTTGTCTTTTATGTGGCATTGGTGGCAGGACTGGTATGTCAGATGTTCTTGGGCATTGAAATAATGACTGCCCCCTACATTATCGGTCTGATCATCGTACCACTGATGCTTATGTATCTCAGAGAGCCTCTGGGCAAACTGGTCGAACGCAAAAAAAAGTGGCAGCCTGATAAATGGGGCGAATATCTGGTACAGAGTTTCTTTGAATTGTTTGAAATGTGCCTGAGTTATCTGACCAATACGATGTCATTCCTCCGTGTGGGAGCCTATATTCTCGTTCACGCAGGTATGATGACGGTCGTATTTACACTTGCCGAAATGATCGGCGGCGTGGTAGGCTATACCATTGTTATTATTGTCGGTAACGGTATCGTAATGGCACTGGAGGCTCTGTTGGTAGCTATTCAGGTGCTCCGACTCGACTATTACGAGATATTCAGCAGATTTTATCTCGGCAACGGCCGTGCTTTTACCCCTGTTACTTCCAGAAAAGGAAAATAAAATCATCAATCTATTGGAGGATAAAGACTATGTTAGAATATGTATTAATGTTAATTCCGGTTGTATTTCTTGTTGGTTCGGTTTGCTACGCTTATAAGAGTGTTTCTCTGGGCAAGCGTACCAGAAAAAAGGCAGTTACCAGACAGATTGCTGCTTTTGCGTTGGTAGGGGCTGCCTGCGTTCTCGGTTCATTGACTGCTTTTGCCGCTGATCCTGCCGGTACGACTGCCAGCGGTGACCTTGGCGTTGGTCTTGGTCTGGTTGGTGCGGCTCTTGCGACAGGTATTTCCGGTATCGGCGGCGGCATTGCCGTAGGTAACGCTGCTCCTGCTGCTATTGGCGCTACCAGCGAAGATCCCAAAGCATTTGGTAAAGCATTAATTTTCGTTGCCCTTGGCGAAGGTGTTGCACTGTATGGACTTCTTGTTTCTATTCTGATCATCAACAAACTTTGATCGTAAGGCTGGTGAGCTTATGAAATTTTATTTAATAAGCGACAACGTTGACACGATGATGGGTATGCACCTTGCCGGAATTAACGGTGTCGTTGTTCACGAGGACAAAGAGGTCAGAGATGCCCTGCAAAAAGCAATGGATATGGATGATGTTGCGGTCATACTGATGACAGAGCGTTTGGTTCGTCTTTGCCCTGAGCTGATCTATGACCTCAAGCTCAACCGCAAACAACCCCTTATCGTCGAAATTCCCGACAGACACGGCAACGGCCGTGCCAAAGATTCCATCACTCGTTATGTCAGGGAAGCTATCGGCGTAAAAATATGATAAAAGGGCTCAAACACCTTAGGAGGTGGCACAATGTCTGAAATTGTAAGCAAAACTGATAATTTTTTGAAAGCGATCGAAAAATACGCCGAAAAACAACGTAATAAGATCCAGTCCGAGGCGGAGGATTTCAAAAAAAGGGAACTGAATAAAGCTGAAGAGGACGGTCTGAGAGAAGCCTATGTCCTTCTTCAGCGTAAAATGGCTGAACTGAAATTGAAAATTTCCGGCGATCTTTCCAAATCCGAAGGGGAAAGCAAAAAGAAAATTTTCCTTAGACGCAAGGAAATTGCCGATGAGGTGTTTCTCAAAGCAGAAAATAAACTGAAAGAGTACACCCAAAGCAGCCAATATACCGCTTCACTCGAAAAAAGTACCCGACTGATCGCCGAAAAACTGACCGAAGACGATACCGTCCTTCTCATCGGTAAAAACGACGTCAAGCATAAGAAAAAAATTGCCGAAGCGTTCGGCAGAAACTGTGAAATCAAAGAAACCGATGAAATTACAATCGGCGGCATTATGGGAGTCAGTCACAAGCTCGGACTTCTTGTTGACGAAACGCTGGATACCAGACTCGAAGAACAGCACGAATGGTTTTATGCCAATTCGGGTCTGAGCGTAACTGATTAATTGAAAAGATGGGATGAGTAGGAAATGGCAACAAAAGATGTTATTTATGGTATAAACGGCCCTGTTGTTACTGTCAAAAACACAAGAACCTTTTCTATGATGGAAATGGTTTATGTTGGCGACTCCCGTCTTGTTGGAGAAATTATCGGCATTAACGATAAATTGACCACAATTCAGGTATACGAGGAAACAACAGGTCTGAAACCGGGCGACCCCGTTTATGGTACGGGTACCCCGATGAACGTATTGCTCGGACCGGGTATTTTGGACAATATTTTTGACGGTATCGAGCGTCCGCTGAAAGCAATCGAGGAACAAAGCGGTTCCTTCATTTCAAGAGGCGCCTCCGTATCTTCGCTGGATCTCGAGAAATATTGGAACGTCAAAATCAAAGTAAAAGTTGGTGATAAGCTGACAGGCGGTATGATCTATGCTTCCTGTAAGGAAACCGCCATCATCGAACACCGCTTTATGGTGCCGCCTGCCCTCAGCGGCACAGTCATCAAAGCAGAACCAAGCGGTAAATACCGCCTGATGGATACCGTTGTCACCATTGAGGATGATAAGGGTACCAGACACGAATTGAAACTCTGCCAGAAATGGCCTATCAAAACAGCACGTCCTTGTGCCAACCGTCTGCCTGCCACAGTACCGCTGATCACAGGACAGCGTGTGATCGATACAATGTTCCCTATCTCGAAGGGCGGCACAGCAGCGATCCCCGGCGGGTTCGGTACGGGAAAAACAATGACACAGCACCAGCTGGCAAAATGGTGTGATGCTGATATTATTGTCTATGTAGGCTGTGGTGAACGAGGCAACGAGATGAGCCAAGTACTGGATGAATTCTCAGAACTGATCGATCCTAAGTCGGGACGTCCGATGACCGACCGTACCGTACTGATCGCCAACACTTCCAATATGCCGGTAGCTGCCCGTGAAGCATCCATTTATACCGGCTTGACACTGGCGGAATATTACCGTGATATGGGCTATCACGTTGCGATTATGGCAGACTCCACTTCCCGTTGGGCCGAGGCTCTGCGTGAGATCTCCGGACGATTGGAAGAAATGCCTGCCGAAGAAGGCTTCCCTGCCTATCTGCCGTCAAGACTCTCACAGTTCTATGAGCGTGCAGGACGTGTCGACACACTCAGCGGCAGCGAAGGCTCTGTCACTATCATTGGTGCAGTGTCGCCGCAAGGCTCGGACTTTTCAGAACCGGTCACTCAGAATACCAAACGTTTTACCCGCTGCTTCTGGGCATTGGATAAATCTCTTGCTTATGCAAGACACTACCCCGCTATCAACTGGATGGACAGCTACAGTGAATATTTCACCGACCTTGACCCGTGGTTCAGAGAAAATCTGGGTGAGGACTTTATCAAATACAGAAATATGATCACAGCAATTCTTCACGAAGAAAGCAATCTGATGGAAATTGTCAAGCTCATCGGCTCTGACGTACTCCCCGATGAACAAAAACTGGTCATTGAAACGGCAAAAGCCGTGCGTGTCGGTTTCCTTCAGCAAAACGCTTTCCATAAAGACGACACCTTTGTACCGCTGGAAAAACAAAAGCTGATGATGAAAGCGATCCTTCACCTTTATGCCAAGGCAAAACATATCATTGCAGCTGCCATTCCGATCTCGGGCATTCTGGAACTGGGGCTGTTTGAACGCCTTGCTAAAATGAAATATGACATTCCCAATGACAAACCGGAAATGTTTGACGATTTGATCACTGACATCGACACCGCATTGGCAGCACTGACGAAATAACGGTTCAGACATCACAGATTTCGTCTGCCTTTTTCAAGGCGGTGCCTTTGACCGCTCCGTACAAAGAGCGGATCACCAATCTACCAAAGGAAGTGAAATGAATGATTCTCGATTATGTGGGCGTTAAAGAAATTAACGGTTCTTTGATCGTGCTGGATGATGTAGACAACGTGTCCAACGAGGAAATGGTGGACATTCGTCTGGAAGATGGTACGGTACGCCACGGCAGAATAGTTCAGATAGAAGGCAAGCGTGTGGTTGTTCAGGTGTTTGAAGGTACTAAATCCATTTCACTGGACAATACCAGAACACGCCTCAAGGCTCACCCGATGGAGCTGGCACTCGCTCCTGAAATAATGGGACGTGTGTTTAACGGTGTCGGTACACCGATTGACGGATTGGGCGATGTCTATCCCGTCAAAAAAGCCGATGTCAACGGCACACCGATGAACCCTGTTTCCCGAGTATATCCGAGAAACTATATCAATACAGGTATTTCCACCATTGATACACTGATGACCCTTATCAGAGGTCAGAAACTGCCGATTTTCTCCGGCTCCGGTATGAAACACAACGAGCTGGCTGTACAGTTGGTGCGTCAGGCAAAGATTTCCGACGGAGAGGATAATCAATTCGGCATTGTATTTGCGGCAATGGGCGTCAAAAATGACGTGGCAGACTATTTCCGCAGAAGCTTTGACGAAAGCGGCGTATTATCAAGAGTCGTAATGTTCCTCAATCTGGCAAACGACCCGATTATTGAACGTACTTTAACTCCCCGCTGTGCATTGACCGCAGCCGAATATCTGGCGTTTGAATGTAATATGCACGTGTTGGTCATTATGACAGATATGACCTCTTATGCAGAAGCACTGCGTGAGTTTTCGTCCTCCAAGGGTGAAATTCCCGGCCGTAAAGGTTTTCCGGGCTATTTGTACTCCGACCTTGCGTCCCTGTATGAACGTGCCGGAATGATCAAGGGCAGCAAAGGCTCTGTTACACAGATACCGATTTTGACAATGCCCAATGATGATATTACCCATCCTGTTCCCGATCTTACGGGATACATCACCGAAGGACAGATCGTACTTGACCGTCAGCTGGAAGGTCAGGGACTTTACCCTCCTGTATCGGTTCTGCCTTCGCTGTCACGTCTGATGAAGGACGGTATCGGTGAAGGTTACACCAGAGCCGATCATCAGCCGCTCGCTAACCAGCTTTTTGCTGCCTATGCAAGAGTGCAGGATGCCCGCTCGCTGGCATCGGTCATCGGTGAAGAAGAACTGTCCCCCATCGACAAAAAGTATATGGAGTTCGGTAAGCTTTTTGAGCAGTACTTTGTCAACCAGAGCTACAGTGAAAACAGATCGATTGAACAAAGTCTGGATCTGGGCTGGAAACTTCTTTCCACCCTGCCGAGAACCGAGCTTGACCGTGTTGATGATGAACTGCTGGACAAGTATTATATTACCGACACGGAACAGCTCAAGTTCAACACCATAGAAAACACGTCACAGGAACAGGACAAGGACGTGTGACTGCACTAAAACGGAGGTGACAACAAATGGCCGTTCACGCCGTGCCTACCAAAGGCAATTTAATGACGTCAAAAAAGTCGCTGGCACTCGCCAAAACAGGCTATGAGCTGCTCGACAAAAAGCGAAATATTCTGGTACGGGAAATGATGACTCTGATCGACAAGGCATCTGAAATACAGGACAAGATCGACTCTACCTACAGCAAAGCTTACCTTGCCCTGCAAAAAGCCAATATTACTATGGGTTACATTGATGACTTTGCCAAGTCGGTTCCCGAGGAAAACTCTCTTAAAGTATCTTACCGAAGCGTAATGGGGGTGGAAATCCCCATTGTCACCATTGACGATAATACTGCTCCTCAGCTCTACTATGGACTCGATGCCACCAATCAGGCATTTGACGAAGCCTATCAATGCTTTCACGAGGTAAAAGTCCTCACGGCAGACCTTGCCGAAGTGGAAAACAGTGTTTATCGTCTGGCTGACGCCATCAAGAAAACCCAAAAGCGAGCCAACGCTCTAAAAAATATTATGATTCCCCGTTTTGAGGAAACCGTCAAATTTATCACCGATGCTCTCGACGAAAAAGACCGTGAAGAGTTCTCCCGTATGAAAGTCATCAAATCACAAAAAGAACGTGCCGAAAGCGAAAGTGCTTGATCTTCCCTCACACTTCCGCCCTCCACACCCAACAGACGTACTGAAGTGCAGTGCGTCTGTTTTTTGCTGAAAGGGGGTTTCGCTCTCTGCGGAGAGCGCCCAAAGGCTCTGCCTTTGGAAACCGCCACCTTTGAAAAGGTGGACGAAACTTTTAACTAATGGTCGGGGCAGTTCTTCCGTATTATACTTACTTACTGCGTATGGACCGCGGAGGCACTCCGCTGAAAAGGTGGACGAAACTTTTAACTAATGGTCGGGGCAGTTCTTCCGTATTATACTCACTTACTGCGTAT
>CADCOE010000072.1 GCA_902802985.1 uncultured Ruminococcus sp. | reverse complement strand
TGTTTCGCTTTCTGCGGCACTGGAAGCGGCTTCACTTGCTGTGCTTGAAGCTGTTTCGCTTTCTGCGGCGCTGGAAGCAGCTTCGCTTGTCACAGCGGACGGCACTTCACTGGCAGCGGTAACAGAAACTTCTGAGCTTTCCTCAGCAGACTCCTCTGCCACAGATTCCTCTGCCGTACTTTCCTCATCCTCGGCAGCAACAGAAACTTCTGCCACAGAAGCCTCGCCGCCATCGTTATTGTCACCTGCTGCACCTGTCCAGCCAAAATACTGCAAAGCATTCAGAAGAACAATAAGAATAAAGAAGAAAATCGCACAATATTTTGTTACTCTTGCAAAAATGGCATCTGCTGTACGGGCTTTACCTCTGCTGAGGAAAGAATCTGCTCCGCCTGTAATGGTGCCAAGACCTGCTTCGTGACCCTCCTGAAGAATAATAACGATAATCATAACAACCGAAAACAGAAGAACAAACGCACCTACAACAATTTCCCAAATTCCCATATTTTAAAATCCTCCTAAAAAGTAGCTGAATATGTTTTAACAATACTCATCTATAATAGCATATTGTTTTTTCAAAATCAAGTCATTTATCCCAAAATCAACAAATCTTTTTGCTTAAATTCATTTTTCATTTCTGTGCAATTTGTTCTATGGCAAGGGAACCAATCCATCACAGGCTGAGCTGTTCTCCCGATTCATCGGGACGAGGAAGCTGTCCTGACGCCGGAAGCGTTTTAGCACGGTAGTGTTCGGGCGAATGAAGCAATTCTTTTGTCAGGATCTGTGCTGAGATAACACGGTGTCCCTTTTTCAGTTTCATCACGGCAACGCCAAGGGTACTGCGGCTGGTTTTGGCAAGAAGGTCAGAGGAATGGAACACCAATATTCTTCCCGACGACGAGGTCAGGATCAAATCACAGTCATCATCGGGTGTATAGACAATAGCAGCCAGCTTTTCCTTATCGGTATAAGCTCCTGTCAGGCGTTTGCGGTTGGTTTTGGTAGCATAGGAATTCAGCGGTACTTTGGCAATCTTTCCGCTTTCAAACACAAAGAAAACAAAGCCCTTATAGTCCTTGGTCGGCACCATATACAGTGCGTTTTCCCCCTCGTCAAACGACAGTCTGGAAGGAATATACTCTCCCAATACGCTGGTTTTGGTATCACTGAAATCAGGAGCCTTTGCTTTATACGCCTGCTGCTTGTCGCTGAAAAAAATCAGATCGGTATGATTGGTCGTTTCAAAATGCTGAATAACCTCATCTCCTTCTTTGAGCTTATGTTCTCCGCTCATTCTGAGCGACTGGGGCGTAATTTTTTTGAAGTAGCCTTCCTTGGTAAAGAACAGGTGAACGGCATAATCGGGAATTTCTTCCTCGATTTCCTCCTCTACAATATGGTCGGCATCAATGATCATACTTTTACGGGGCTGACCATATTTTTCAGCGATGCCTTCCAGTTCCTTCATAATGATATTTTTGATTTTGGTGTTACTTTTGAGAATTCCTTCCAGTTTGGCGATGTCCTTCTCCAGCTGAGCAATATCATCCGTACGCTTGAGGATATATTCTCTGTTAAGATGCCGCAGTTTGATTTCAGCGACATACTCCGCCTGTACCTCGTCAATGCCAAACCCGTCCATCAGATGAGGGATTACCAAAGCTTCTTCCTCGGTATGACGAATAATGGAAATGGCTTTGTCAATATCCAGAAGGATCTTTTCCAATCCACGCAAAAGATGAAGTCTGTCCTGTTTTTTATGGAGATCAAAGTAAGTTCTTCTCCTGACACATTCAATGCGGAAAGCCGACCATTCATTCAGCAGTTCACGGATCCCCAATACTCTGGGAACTCCGCCGATAAGCACGTTGAAATTACAGGAAAAACTATCCTCAAGAGGCGTCATTTTATACAATTTCTGCATCAGCTTATCGGGATTCATTCCCCGTTTAAGATCAATCGTAATTTTGAGTCCGTCAATGCCTGTTTCGTCACGAACGTCAGAGATTTCACGAATTTTCCCTTGTTTGACCAGATCAATGATTTTTTCGATCACAGCCTCTGCTGTCGTTGTCTGCGGAATACTGAGTATATCAACACAGTTGGCATATTTGTCATAAGTATAGCGTCCTCTGAGCCTGATGCTTCCCCTGCCCGTCTGATAGATATTTCTGATCACCTTTTTGTCATAAATGATCTGTGCACCGCCCGTAAAATCGGGAGCAATCAGCGTAGACATAATATCGAAATCAGGATCCTTCAGCAGTCCTATCGTGGTCTGACAAACTTCCGCCAGATTAAAGGAGCAAATAGAGCTTGCCATACCTACGGCAATACCCGTATTGGCATTCACCAGAACCGACGGGAAAGCTGCCGGCAGCAAAGCAGGCTCTTTCATCGTATTATCATAGTTATCTACAAAATCCACGGTATCCTTATCAATATCGTTAAACAGTTCATTACAGATAGGGTCCAGTTTAGCTTCGGTATAACGGGAAGCCGCCCACGCCATATCACGGCTGTAAAATTTACCAAAATTACCCTTAGAGTCCACAAATGGGTGCAGCAATGCTTCATAGCCGCGGCTCAAACGTACCATCGTATCGTAAATAGCTGCATCACCGTGAGGATTAAGACGCATTGTCTGACCGACAATATTAGCCGATTTGGTGCGGGTATTGCCCAGCAGACCCATTTTATACATTGTATAGAGCAGCTTGCGGTGAGACGGTTTAAAACCGTCTATTTCGGGGATCGCACGACTGAGGATAATACTCATCGCATAAGGCATAAAGTTTTCCTGTAGGGTAGAAACGATTTTTTCTTCCACCACTTCGCCTGCACCTGCAATATATCCCTGCATTTTAGGCGCTGTCTTTTCCTTTTTCGTTATCTTTTTTCTTGCCAAAATACCTCTCCTCTCCCTGCGGAACGTTTTCACTATTGATATGCCGCTGTACTGACGCTGTCATTGGTCCGATGCTGAGATCGAATGCGTCTGTTTATGAAACATCGGCATCGTCAATGTAGTCGGCACCGTTCTGAATAATATAATCCCGACGGACGGTCAGATTGTCGCCAAGAAGGATGTCAAACATTTCCGAGGTCATTTTGGCATCATCGGGCATAATCTTGATCAGACGGCGTGTAGATGGGTTCATTGTCGTAAGGCTCATCATATCGGGTTCGTTTTCACCGAGACCTTTGGAACGCTGTATCGTAAATTTTTTGTCTCCTATTTCCTTGATAAACTGCTCTTTTTCGGCTTCGGTATAAGCGAAATACACCTTTTCTTTGGAGGTGATCTCATAAAGCGGTGACTCGGCAATGAATACCTTCCCTTCTTTGATCAGTGTAGGAGCCAGCCGGTAAACCATTGTCAGCAGGAGCGTACGAATATGAAAGCCGTCTACGTCAGCATCGGTACAAAATATGATTTTGTTCCATCTCAGCAAATCCATATCAAAAGTAGCAAGATCCTTGTTCGCCTTTGACTTGACCTCAACACCGCAGCCAAGAACCTTGAGCAAATCGGTAATGATCTCACTTTTAAAAATTTTATCGTAGTCTGCTTTCAGGCAATTCAGGATCTTGCCTCGGATAGGCATAATTGCCTGAAAATCAGGATTTCTTGCCTGTTTACAGGCGCCCAGTGCCGAATCGCCTTCTACAATGAACAGTTCCCGTTCACTTTTATCCTTGCTGCGGCAATCGACGAATTTAGCGACTCGTCCTGTCATATCCATATTGCCTGCGAGGGTTTTTTTGATGTTCAAACGGGTTTTTTCAGCACTCTCACGGCTTCGCTTATTAATAAGCACCTGATTGGCGATTTTTTCCGCATCGAATTTATTTTCGATGAAGTAAACCTCCAGCTGATGACGCAAATATTCTGTCATCGCATCCTGAATTCCTTTATTGGTGATGGCTTTTTTGGTTTGATTTTCGTAAGAGGTTACACTGGAAAACGACGAAATAACGATCACAAGGCAGTCTTTGACGTCATCAAAGTTGATTTTATTTTCATTTTTGGTATATTTGCTGTTCTGTTTTAGATAAGAGTCGATAGAATACACAAAAGCATTTTTCACTGCTTTTTCAGGAGCACCTCCGTATTCCAGCCAGCTGGAATTGTGGTAATATTCAGATGCTGCCACTTTGTTGGAAAAAGCCAGTGCAATATTGATCTTGGTTTTATATTCGGGTTTATCGTCACGATCACGCACCATTCGTTCCGTATTCCACGACTGCACCTGAGAAAGTGCCTCTTCTCCGACGATCTCCTTAACGTGATCAACGATACCATTTTCATATTGAAATTCGGTTGTTTCCCATTTTCCATCCTTCTGGCTGCGGAACACAAAGTGAATGCCTGCATTGACAATCGCCTGACGCTTGATGATGTCAATATAATACTCATCAGAAATATCAATATCGGTAAAAACATCGAGATCCGGTTTCCAGTGGATCTTGGTACCTGTTTTTCTGCCCGTATATTGTTCTCGCTTCAAGCCGCCCACATTTTCGCCCTTTTCAAAGTGCAGAGTAAAACGTGTGCCGTCACGCCGTATATCCACATCCATATATTCGGAGGAATACTGTGTCGAACACAGACCCAGTCCGTTCAGACCGAGTGAAAATTCATAACTTTCCGCTTCACTGTTATTATATTTTCCGCCGGCGTACAATTCGCAAAATACAAGCTCCCAGTTATAGCGTTCCTCGTTTTTATTATAGTCAACAGGAATGCCTCTGCCGAAGTCCTCTATTTCCACCGAATGGTCGGCGTATTTTGTCACAATAATTTCTTTTCCGTAGCCTTCTCTTGCTTCGTCAATGGAGTTTGACAATATTTCAAACACCGAATGCTGACAGCCCTCTATGCCGTCCGACCCAAATATAACGGCAGGACGTTTGCGGACTCTGTCTGCCCCTTTCAGCGAACTGATACTTTCGTTGCCATACTCCTGTACTTTTTTCTTTGCCAATTTCCTGTCTCCTTTTTCATTGGTGCGTTATGGATGTGATCCTATTTTTAAAATACTGCAATACCCAATCTTCAAACGAAATATTCAATATTTCAGGCATTTCCAGACCGTGACAAAATGAGATCACTTCTCCGCTGAGATCTCCCCGGCAGACCAGCATATATCCCGTCCGGCAGCCCGAGTCCGCAATGCGGACCGTGCCGCTGTAAAATTCCGTATAGATCCGATCCCTTTCGGCTTCGCTGCCGTTATCGCTGCATCTGCAAAAATCAGCATAGCGGTTTTCCCATTTTTGGGGCGTGAGTGTCGAATTGATCAGCGGCACAGCATCGGCGGATACATACGGCGATAGATACGGCAATGTATAAAAGTCAGGCCGACTTCTTACCTGCATATACGAGCAGTCGGAACAGGAATGATCAAAATAACTTTCTTCCTCCATCTGTTCCAGCGAATACAATCCGTAGTCGGGGCCTGCTCCGCCGTTGCCGACCTGTGTGAGAAAATCGACATACCCCTGCGGCAGCTGAATACAGTGCCTCCGCTCAAATTCCCGTACCTGTGACAGCGGGATAACGGGCGCCCATTCATAGTGATGATTTTGTGACCCGAATTGCTGATACTCCGTATCCAGTTCTCTGGCAAGGTTCACCAGTCGGATCAGCTCTACGGCAAACGGTGACATCGCAGGCATATCGGTTTCGATAATATTCCTGATTTTTGAAAGTCCTGTAATATTGACACTGTCATTGCGTTTGATACAGTCCAGACCGGTCATATTCACTGATGTTTCATCATCGGTATGTCTGATTTTATCCAATCCGAGGATCTCCATATGTTACACACTCCAACCCATTCACATACTATCAGCTTTGCAGCTTTTTGATTTTGTCCCTGAGATACGCTGCGTGCTCAAATTCCAGCAGCTTGGCGGCCGCCTTCATTTCCTTGGTCAGCTGTTCGATCAATTTTTCACGTTCTGCCTTGGAGAGCTTCGTTTTCGCTCGTTTTTCGACATCATCGTGTGACGATATTTCAATAATATCATTTACTTTTTTAACGATCGTTTGCGGGACAATACCGTGTTCTTTGTTATACCGCTGCTGAACGGTTCTGCGGCGTTCGGTTTCGGTGATAGCTTTTTCCATCGAGTCTGTCACCACATCGGCATACATAATCACCCTGCCCTGTGCATTTCTGGCAGCACGTCCGATGGTCTGTATCAGGGAACGTTCGCTTCTGAGGAAACCTTCCTTGTCGGCGTCCAATATCGCGACCAAAGATACTTCGGGAATATCCAGTCCTTCTCTGAGCAGGTTAATGCCAACCAAAACATCAAATTCTCCCAGACGAAGATCACGGATAATCTGCATACGTTCTACCGTATCAATATCGTGATGCATATATCGCACTCGAATTCCTACTGTGGTAAGGTAGTCGGTCAGATCCTCCGCCATTTTTTTGGTGAGTGTTGTCACAAGCACACGCTGTTTTTGGGCGGTACGGAGATTGATTTCTGAGATCAGGTCATCAATTTGACCGTCAACCGGCCGCACACTGATCTCAGGGTCAAGCAGTCCTGTAGGACGGATGACCTGTTCGGCGATCACGCTGCTTTTTTCTTTTTCGAAGTCACCGGGAGTAGCACTAACAAACACCGCTTGATTTATTCTGTCATAAAACTCGTCAAAATTCAAGGGTCTGTTATCAAAAGCAGACGGCAGACGAAATCCGAAATTAACAAGATTTTCTTTTCGTCCCCTGTCGCCGCCGTACATTCCCCTGACCTGCGGCAGTGTCACGTGTGACTCATCGACAAACAACAGGTAATCTTTCGGGAAGTAATCCAGCAGGGTATACGGTGACGATCCCGGTTCTCTTCCTGCCAGCACACGAGAATAATTTTCGATGCCTGTACAAAAACCGATCTCACGCAGCATTTCAATATCATATTTGGTGCGCTGCTGTATCCGTTCGGCTTCAAGGAGCTTTCCTCTGTCCTCAAAATACCGCACCCGTTCCTCCAGTTCGGTTTCTATGGCAGTGATAGCCTGCTCCATTTTGTCCCGTGGAACAATATAATGGGAAGCAGGATAAACAGCGGCGTGTCTGACAGTGCCCTTCACTTCTCCTGTAAGGGGATTGACCTCTGTCAGACGATCGATCTCATCACCAAAAAATTCGACTCTTATGACAGTATCACCGGAGGAAGCAGGAAATATTTCCACCACGTCGCCCCGCACACGGAATTTATTGCGGCTGAAATCAATATCATTGCGTTCATATTGCAGCTCCACCAGCTTCCGGAGCAGTTCATCACGGGATTTTTGCATCCCGGGACGCAGCGAAATCACCATTGTACGGTAATCAATCGGGTTACCCAGTGAATAGATACACGACACGCTCGCCACAATAATCACATCCCGTCTTTCGGAAAGCGCCAGTGTAGCGGAATGACGCAACTTGTCGATTTCGTCATTGATAGAGCTGTCTTTCTCGATATAGGTATCGGTGGTAGGAACATATGCTTCAGGCTGGTAATAATCATAGTAGCTGACGAAATATTCCACGGCATTTTCGGGGAAAAACTCCTTAAATTCGCTGCAAAGCTGTGCTGCAAGAGTCTTGTTGTGAGCCAGTACCAGTGTCGGTCGGTTCAGACGCTCGATCATATTCGCCATCGTAAAGGTTTTGCCCGAACCTGTGACACCCAGCAGTGTTTGTTCTTTATTGCCTGCCTGTATGCTCCGGATCAGTTCATTGATTGCCTGCGGCTGGTCGCCTGTCGGCCGATACGGCGAAACAAGCTTGAATTGTTCCAAATCGCTCACTCCCTTTATTTTTCTGTTAACCGTTGGCGGTTGGTGTATTTATTCCGTCATTCTTTTTTTACGCAGCAGCGACCCTGACGGAATCACCGTTTCCGAAGAGATAGTCAGCTTCTGCATAGCGTGTGGGGCAACATCAATGATTTCCCCTTTATCGTTTTTCATTTCCCTGACCGTGATCTCAAACGGCACGCCATCGGGCGGCAGTACATCGAGGGTATCGCCTGAGAAAAAACGGTTTCGCTGTGTCAGGCAGGCAATGCCGTTCCGATATTCGTCACACACGGCAACTACGTCATAATGACGGATATACCCGCCGTTAGAAGTCACTTGACCCGGTTCTCCTCCATAGAAAAATCCCGTATTGTATTCACGATGACTGACTTTTTCGAGCTCTTCCCTGATCCACGGTGCCAGTGTCCAGTTGTCGCCCTGTCGGTAATAATCATCCAATGCGTGGCGGTAAGCATTGGCAGTCACTGCTACATAATAAGCAGATTTGGCTCTGCCCTCTATTTTCAGGCTTTTAACGCCTGCCTTTAGTATATCGTCAATATGCTCTATCATACAGAGATCACGTGAATTATACAGATAGGTACCGTCACTTTCCTCATTGACGGGAAAATATTGTCCTTCACGATGTTCCTCATACAGATAGTATTTCCATCGGCAAGGCTGAGCACAGTCTCCCCTATTGGCATCTCTGCCGGTCATATAGCTGGAAATCAGACATCTGCCCGAGAACGACACACACATAGAACCGTGAACAAACACTTCCAACTCCAGTGTGGAAGGCGTTTTGGCACGTATACCGGCAATTTCTTCCAGCGTCAGTTCACGAGCCAGCACTACTCTGGAGGCTCCCATATCGTGCAAAACATTGGCGGTTTGATAATTAACAATTCCCGCCTGTGTAGACACGTGACGTTCCACTTTGGGGGCATATTTTGCCGCAAGCGACATCACTCCCAGATCGGCAATGATCAGTCCGTCCACGCTGCAGTCCTGACACTGTTCCAGAAATTCAGGCAGCTGATCCATTTCGTGATTACGAGGCAGAGTGTTGCAAGTAACATACACCTTGACTCCTTTTTCGTGTGCTTTTTGCACACTGCGGCTGAGTGTATCCGCATCAAAATTTTTGGATGCCGTACGCATACCAAATTGTTTTCCGGCAAGATAGATGGCATCGGCACCAAATTTCAGTGCGCTGTCAAAGCATTCTGCATCTCCTGCCGGTGCAAGAAGTTCTCCTTTAAACATCATTTTACCCCCAAATCGATCATATACACGCTATTATATCATTGTCTTTTCCATTTTGCAAACATCTGCCGCCCGTACACTACAGAAATCAATTTTACCTGTCAGCTTTCTGAGGAAAACCCTTTTCCGGCGGAAAAAGAGTTCTTCTCCGAACCCCTTTCCTATAAAACTGCTGCCAAAACGCAGTTGGGAAATTGGTTGGTTTTACCTGTTTTTTGATTTTCCTTTCAGAAACCGACGGCGTATCGAAAAAAGTTGATTTATTTTGTCTATTTTACACCAAAATCAATTCATCCCACCCCTATCAAAACGAGAGAATTTTGTTATAAAATCCATTGATGTTGAGTTATTTTTTACTATTTCGATACTTTTTTTATTCTCTTATGTAATTTTGTATCGTTTTTAGAATAAATACGGATAAAATTACAATAAAAAATTGTTAAAAAGGTTGCATTTTGATTTAATTTTGTGTAAAATGTATATAGCATTATTGATTATTCAATCAATACGTACGTTTAAATCCACAAATTATATAGATGAAGTGAGGGAATTTTTTATGTCCAACAGACTTTTCCAAGGAGTAATTCACCAAATGCGTGATACCATCGACAGAACGATCGGTGTGATTGATGAAACATCTGTTGTCATTGCGTGCAGCGAACTGGGAAAAATCGGTGAAGTAAACGAACATATTACTTCCGAAATGCTGACCTCCGCCGCTCCGTTCGTACTTAACGGCTATACATACAAATCCTTCGGCAGCAAGCCGAGAAGCGAATATGCCGTTTTTATCGCCGGAAATGACTACGCTGCCCAGAAATACGCTTCTATCCTTGCTATCTCTCTGGGAAGCATTAAACAGTACTATGACGAAAAATATGACAGAGGTAATTTTATCAAAAACGTTATTCTTGATAATATCCTTCCCGGCGACATCTATCTTAAATCCCGTGAACTGAGATTTAACTCGGATGTTACAAGAGTATGTATGCTCATCAAGATTTCTTCCAAAACGGACATTTCCGCTTATGACGTTATCCAAAACCTCTTCCCCGACAAATCCAAGGACTTCGTTATCAATATTAATGAAACGGATATTGCTCTTGTCAAAGAAATCAAAAATGATATTGACTCCAAAGATCTTGAAAAGCTTGCCGGCTCTATCGTTGACACGCTTTCGGGTGAGTTCTACACCCATTGCGTCATCGGTATCGGTACTCCTGTGACAGGCATCAAGGATCTGGCACGTTCGTTCAAGGAAGCACAGGTGTCCCTCGAGGTCGGAAAAGTATTCGACACCGAACGCACGATTGTCAGCTATGATAACCTTGGTATCGCCCGTCTGGTTTATCAGCTCCCGACGACCCTTTGCGATATGTTCCTTAAGGAAGTATTCAAAAGAGGCTCTATCGAGTCACTCGATCAGGAAACACTCTTCACCATTCAGCGTTTCTTTGAAAACAACCTCAACGTTTCCGAAACCTCCCGAAAGCTCTTTGTCCACAGAAATACACTGGTGTACCGTCTGGAAAAAATCAAAAAACTGACAGGTCTGGATCTGAGAGAGTTCGAGGACGCTATTGTCTTTAAAGTAGCCTTAATGGTCAAGAAATATCTTTCCTCCAATCCAATCAAATATTGACCGTTCGATCCGATATGACCTATGTCATATCGGATTTCTGCTGTGTTAACTCTGCTTTCATAATTTATAACAAATTCTGGGTCTATTTTCTCTAAAATCTGTATTTGACTATTCAGGTCGAATGGTTTATACTTATGTTGTTTGTGTAATAATCGTAGAATAGGAAAGGTATGGAAAAAAGATGATACATCTGGAAAATGTTTCAAAGGTATACCCTAATGGCACCGAAGCATTGAAAAATATCAGCCTTAGCATCCAAAAAGGCGAATTTGTTTTTATTGTCGGCTCGTCAGGGGCAGGCAAAAGTACATTCCTGAAACTGCTGATCCACGAAGAAACCGCTACTTTCGGAAAAATACAAGTCAACGGTCACGACCTGATGAAAATAAAACGGCGCAAAGTCCCCTACCTCAGACGAACGATGGGAATTGTTTTTCAGGACTTCCGCCTCATTGATAAGATGAATGTCTATGACAATGTAGCTTTTGCGATGAGAGTCATCGGCACACCCGAAAAACAAATCAAAAAACGTGTCCGTGAAGTGCTGCGGCTCGTGGGACTTCACGGAAAGGAAAAACGCCGTCCTAACGAACTCTCGGGCGGTGAACAGCAGCGTGTCAGCCTTGCCAGAGCTTTGGTCAACCGACCGGAAACCATTATCGCCGATGAACCCACAGGCAATATTGATCCCGAACGTTCCCACGAAATTATGAAAATGCTGGCAGACATCAACAACAGCGGCACCACCGTCATTATCGTTACTCACGAACACGATCTGGTAGAGGAATTCGGCGGCAGAATTATCCGCATTGATGACGGCGAGATCGCAGAGGATAAATATATATCAACCAAATATCACGAACTGCCTGTTTCGATCAATACCTCTAATCTCGTGCTGGATTTAGGTGATGACACTACCCAGCAGGCTCCGTCTGCCGATACCCTCGGAAAGGAGAGAAACCAATGAAACTTTCCAGTACAGGCTACCTCATCAAAGAGGGCTTTAAAAATGTTTGGAACAACCGTATGATGTCGCTGGCATCTGTCGCAGTACTGATTTCGTGCTTGATCATCACAGGAGCGGCATCGCTTATATCACTGAATGTCAGCTCACTGATCGCTGCGGTGGGTGACGACAACGAACTGACCGTCTACCTTAAATACGAATTGTCCGATACCGATTCCGTCAAGATCGGACCGCAGCTGAAAAAAATCGACAATATCGAACAATGCCGTTATTATTCAAAAGAGGAAGCCATCAAACAATATAAAGATACTCTCGGTAATGTCTACGAAAGTATGCAGGGAGATGGCAATCCTTTCGGCAATGCCTATAAGATCCGCCTAACTGATCTGTCAAAATACAAAAGTACTGTCAAACAAATTAAACAAATTGATGGTGTAGACAGCGTCAGTGACCGAAGCGAGATTGCCGGCAAGCTGACAAAGCTCAATTATTTCGTCACATTGGTCGGTTTCTGGGTGGTACTTGTTCTGGGCATTGTCACACTGTTCATCATTTCCAATACCATCAAAATAACAATGTATTCCCGTCGGTTTGAAATCAGCATTATGAAATCTGTCGGTGCTACCAACGCCTTTGTACGTGTGCCGTTCGTCATAGAAGCAATGTTGATCGGACTGTTGGCAGGACTCACCGCTTCGGGCATTCTCATTGCCCTGTACAATCCCGTCAAAGACGCTGCCTCCGGTATCGTTAATCTGATTGCCAACTCCACCATTCCCGTTGAACAACTATGGCTGCCCATCCTGGTATCAATGTCGGTAATCGGTATGATCATCGGTATCCTGGGCGGCTTGATCTCCATTACCAAATACCTGAGAAAAGAAGGAGGAGAAATTCTTGGCTGGTAAGAAACAAAAACTATCTGTGACTTTGCTTTCTGCTATTCTTGCCGCAGCCGTTGTGTTTGCTCAAAATGCATTTGCGTTTGACGAGAACGAAAACACGCAACAACACGCAGAATTGGCGGAGGAAAATTCCCAGCTTGCACAGAAGATCGACGAAACAGATGATGAACTCGTGAAAAAACAAGCAGAAACGCAAAAACTCCAGAAACAAATCTCCGAATTGAGTAAAAAAATCAAAAACAGCAACAAAAAAATTCTGGATTTGAATTCCCAGATCAAAGACAAGCAGTCGCAAATTGATGAAAAACTGGATGCTATCACGGACAGACTGAACCTTTTACGCAGCCGTCTGCGTTCTATCTATATGCAGGGAGACACTTCTTCTTTGGAAATCATACTGGGAGCGAAAGATTTTTCCGATTTTATCGACAAAGCCGAAATGATGAAAAACATTTCCGACTATGACAACAAGCTCATCAGCTCCCTCCAATCCGAAATGGAGGTCATCGAACAGGACAGAGATTCTCTTCGTGCCGACAAAGAGGCTGCCGAAAAAGAAAAAAAAGAATTGGAAAATAACAGAAAAAAGATCAATCAGCTTAATCAGGAAAACACCAAGATCATAGAGCAGCTCAAAAATACCCGTGAAGATCTGGAGGACAGCATCAAAGAAAACAACGCCCGTCAGCAGGAACTGGAACGTGCCCTTGAAGCCTACAATCAGTCGCTTGCCGAACAGGAAAAGGCAAAACGGGAACAACAGCAGATCCAACAGCAGCAGGAAAGACAACAGAAAATCCAGCAGCGTATGGCGGATAATCCCGAAATTGTCATAGAATCGGCCGGTGTATTCGTATGGCCTTGTCCCGGTCACACCAACCTGACTTCTACCTTTGATGAATGGCGTGGTGCCAATAATCACGGTGCCCTTGACATTGCCGATGGCGATGTATATGGCGCCAAAGTAATTGCCTGCTACGATGGCGTGGTTATTTCCACGTGCACGAGCTGTACACACGATTACGGCAAATTTGAAAGCTGCGGCTGCGGCGGCGGCTACGGCAACTACGTTATGATCGACCACGGCGGCGGCAAGGTTTCCATTTACGGACATCTTTCCGGTGTAGCGGTCAACGCAGGACAAACGGTTTCAAGCGGTCAGCTGATCGGTTATGTCGGCTCAACAGGTTATTCTACGGGACCGCACCTGCACTTTGAAATGCAGTTGGACGGCGTCCGCTATGATCCTTTGACAGAATACGGTCAATCCTATGGCGGTACAGGGTATCAGGAACCTTATCAAGACCCTGATGATGAAAACGAAAATGAAAATGAGGAATAAAAAAAAATTCTGCAAGTCGATCCGGCTTGCAGAATTTTTTATCGCCTTTCGTGTTTCCTGTCAATGAAAATCCTCCTGTTGTTTTTCAGACAATAGGAGGGATTTCTAATGGAAGTATCACCAGAAGCTGTGAACACTTTTTCATTTTGGGACATCACTGTATGGAACTGTCAAGATAATGCTCCAGTTCCTCATCATCTCTCTTTTGTTTTTCCTTAAAAATCAGGTAAGCAGTGATGGCTGCCGTAATAGCCGCAACGCCACCGATTACAGAAATCAAAACCGTAAAAAGCTTTTTGCTCATAAGTCTTACCTCCTCTTTTATGATTTGAACTTTAGTCAATTATATACTAATTTTTAAAAAAAGTCAATATAGGCGTTAATATTTTGTTAAAAATATAAAAAGACAAAAATAGACAGAAAAAAAGCAGAACCAAATGTTCTGCTTTTACATAACGTGACACAATATATGAAAATTATGTCAAAACTCTCAGCTATTATGCAGATGCATTGAGCTTGCGAGCAAGAGATGACTTCTTTCTGGAAGCAGTATTCTTCTTGAGAATACCCTTAGCAGCTGCCTGGTCAATCTTCTTGATAGCAACACGAACAGCCTGCTCCTTATCGGCAGCGTTAGCTTCGATAGCAGCGTTAGCCTTCTTGATGTTTGTCTTGAGAGCTGATGTAACTGACTTATTAGCAGCAGTTTTAGCAGCAGCAACCTTCACACGCTTTTTTGCTGATTTAATGTTTGGCATAATGACACCTCCTTACGCTAATACTTGCGTACAGCTTATGATAGCATTATTTCAAAGAAAATGCAAGTGTTTTTTGCAATTTTTTACCGCAAAATCTCAGCGGATATTTTATCAAATTTTATAGAATACGGCACAAAACTGCCTCAGCGCTGTTTTTTCGTCAAGAAATAGACGCCAGGAACTCATCCTCTGTACCGTAAGCAATAGGACCGTTGTCCCCGCAGCCGTAAGGTGAATAGATGGCAGGAGGTGCATAGGTTGGTTCCGCAGCGGGACCCGTAACGGGATCATCAGCAACCAGACTTTCGGCATAACCCTGACTGGTAACATCGTAGAAACCATCGGAATAATAATCGTACGAACCTTCGGGCAGATATTCTCTCTTGATCTCTTCGCCGTTTTTGAAATAAACCTTGGCGCCTTTGGCAGAGTATACCTCAGGACCTGCGGAAGTGACCCAGCCAATAGGAACGATTTCGTCATATTCTTTAGATACCGGTCCATACATTTCCACGTTCAGTTCATTCAGTCCATCACCATTGCTGTCGTACACATAGGTCGCAATGTAGATCGGAAATTGTTTATTGTTTTTGAAACACATATCAAGATTACCATAGTCCACGGTAGCGTCCAGTCCAAACGGTGAGTAGAAAGACGGATATTGGTGAGCGTGACGCTCAATAACCTCCATATCTGCCTTAAGGGCACAGTTATAAATCGTAGTGGATGCCTGACAGATACCACCGCCGTACTGGTCGATATGTTCTCCTCTGTAAATAGCGGTCGATTTGACATAGCTGCCGACCGTTCCATTAGGATAGTGATGTTCGTCACCAACAGTAGTATCTCCCGTCATTGTATTAAATGAAAACGTTTCGCCCGGTTTAACAACCGTTCCGCTGGCGGCTCTGACTGCCAGTTCCATATTGGCGTTGGACTCCCAGCGATTATTCACTGTAGTTCTGTGAGAAGCGATGAGTCTGGTATTGGCTTTGATCTGTTCCAATGTCACTTTATAAGGGGTCTTGATTTTCTTGATAGAGAAGGTTCCCGTTTTATCATCGGTATTCACGATTTGTTGGATATTTTCCTTAATGAGTCCCTGATCGACAAGATAGCCGTCCTTACCGTCCTCATAGGTAAATTTTTCTCCCGAATCGGGGGTAAATTTCTTGACGTGTGCATCCTGCGGCTGAATGTCAAACTGTTTGGCTGCCTTCTGCACCGCACTGTTGATGGAATTAGCGTCCAAAATAGATGTCACCTTAAAATCCGTTTTGCCGTTTTCACTGGAGGTAACCACGGTGGGATTTTCCAATTCGCCTCGGCTATAATGATACGCCTGAAGCAGTACATTGGTAACGTCTGTATTAAATTTAAAGTCATCTTGTGTCAGCGTAATGCTGTCCTTGTCACAGTTGACGGTGATGGAAATAGGATCACGGATCTCTTTCAGCTGATCCTGCATTGCATCAAAAGCTTGTGAAAGAGTCTTGCCTGCCAGATCTACTCCCTCTACGGTCACATTCTCCCCGAATTGAATATTGGAAGTATCAATAAATTTCAATTCATAATCATTATCTGCCATCGGTACGGTCAGATGATTGGCAGCACTGCTGTCCTTAACATCCTCACTCATCGCAGGGGTCGAGCGATGGCAGCTGACAGCCCCGATCACCGAAATCAGCACGATGACACCAATCGCTGCCGCTGCTCCGATCATCGCTGTCCTGAGCGGTATAGTGGGCAGCCCAAACGGCAGTGCGATTGTTTTTTCCCGAGATGGACGGGGGTTCACGGGAGCTTTGGGTCTTTTGTCTTCTGCCGTTGCAAAAATCACCTCGTCCTGCTGCGGCATATCGTCCTCCATAACACCAAGATCGCCAAGGTCATCAAGGTCATCAAGATTATCAAGGTCATCTGTTTGGTCAAAAATGGCACTGCGGACGGGAATATCTGTTTCTTCCATACCGTCTGTTTCCTGTGCCAGATCATCTATATTTTTCCAAGTATCATCAGTCGATCCCAACCATTCTCTTTCCTGATTTGAGGTGAATTCCATTTCCTTTTCTTCCATTTTGTTACCTCCGACTGTTTTTTGCCATATCAGAAGAAATCCCTGACGCCGTATCAATGTACCTCATTGGCTTCTGTCTGATACCTATATTCGACAAAATACTTTTCTCCTAATGATATAATACACCAAAACACCCGTTAATGTAAAGGGTCAGCCTCACAAAAAATCTCCCAAATATCCTGTCGGTTCTCTCCGTGATTTTGTGTTATATTTCCGTCAGATCATCATTCTTCGTTCTCCCTCATTATACTCTGTCTGTTCCTGCACCGCAAATGTAAATCCTGCCTTTTCTGCCGTCGGAAAAGAACAGAAAAAACAGGAAAAACAAGTATTCCCACACACAATTTCCCTTACAGAGAACAGACCGACTTGATTTTCGTGCAAAAATTACGATTATTTATTGAATTTTTCGGTCAGATATTATATTATTAGTATACGGTCTTAATCATTGAAGGGGTGTTTATCTTGTTACATCAATTCCTGAAACGTTTTGGTTCTGTTAAAACCCAGAAAATTATTTTTACGGTCATTCTTGTGATCAGTTTTCTTGCGATCATCTTTATCACAGTAGGACAGCAGCGATCGTGCAGCAACGAAAACAAAAAATACGCTGAGGCTGTCATCACCTCTGTGTCGACCTATTCCACAAAGGATAAAAATGGTAACAATATCCAGCATTATGATGCCACTCTGACATTTGCGTACAAAAATCAGAAATATATCAATATTGCCGTCGATGACGTCCCTTCCGTAGAAATCGGAAGCAAAGTCACGGTTTCATTTCCCGAGGAGGATCCTACCCGGTGTACGGTCGTTTCGAGTACGTTTAACATCGGGCTGTTTTTGCTGTATTTGGTTTTCGTCTTTTTTATGGTGATCAGTCTGGCTGTTATTTTATCCATCTCCCAGCAGCAGCACAAGGAAAAACAAAAACTGATCCGTGACAAAACCGAGGAACAGCACCGCAAGGATCAGGAAGAAACCAATATCCTGCTCAATGAAGCCTATCATCTGGAACCTAATCCGTTTGACAACGATACCACCGATTACAGTGATATGTTTAACCACTATGATGTAACTGACTCTTTCAGCGACGCAGAAACCGCCTATACCGACTATAACGGAACCGAAACCTCACCCGATACTGCTTCCGGTCAACCCTACGGCGGCACAGAGGATTACAGTTCCTATATGCCCAACGGCGGGTTAGATTCCTATGCCGATCCCTTCGCTATCTATACGGGAGAGAATAACCCTCCCCCACCGCCTTACGGCGGCGCACAGGATGACAGTTCTTATCCTGCCGGCAGCGGATTGGACTCCTACGCCGACCCTTTTGCCCCTTATACGGGCTATGACGACAACTCTCTGACATAAGCAATAAGGTAACATTATGAAAAAATTTTTTCGAGTATTATTTCCATTACTTCTCAGTTCACTGTTCCTTGGCGGCTGCTCCGAGCAGCAAAGCTTTCTGCCGGACGTCTTTAGCGGTCCGACCGTTTCTCAAGACGAACAGAGTTCCGAGGATGAAAGCTCTGTTTCGATCTACGTGGAAACCAGAGCAGACTATATCGCAAGAATTGACGGCTACGAAAGAAAATATTATGTCCGAAAATTGAGCGATCATCAACTCAAATATTTTTCTATCATTTATGATCAGGTCAAAAATTTTCAGACCAACATTGATTTTGGCGCCAATATCCAAGCTGATGATCTCGATCTGCTGCTTTATCTGCTGAATTATGACTGCCCCGAACTGATACAGATTAACGGCGACTACGCTCCCAAGTATGTCAACGAAGCACATACCATCGTTTCAGGAGTAGTACTTAGCGCCTCAATGGACAGTGAATTTTATACTGCTGCTGTACACAAGCTCAACAGCACAGCTCAGTCGATCGAAAAGAAATTAGAAGATAAAACCGATGCCGAGCGGGAAAAATTTGTGTATGACTATATTTTCAACAACACAGTCTACAATGAAGTTTCTTCTCACGCCGGCTCTGTTTACGGTGTTCTGGTGGAGCACAAAGGACGCTGTGAAGGAATGTCCAAAGCATTTATGTGGATGATGAACCGATTGGGATATGAATGTATATGCGTGGTTGGAAAGCCTCTTTGGCAAAACGAGTCGGTATTTGATACCCATTGCTGGAATATCGTGCGGCTGGATGATCAATATTATCACGTTGACATTACTGCCGATAACATCAATTTAACTGCTCCCAACAACAATCCGCCCACTTACGGTTTTTATAATGTATGTGATGATTTTATTTATACCAGCCGCACCCCCGAAAAAATCTTTGATGAGATGGGAATTCCTGAATGTACCGATAACACCAAGGATTATCACAAACGTCATCGGCTTTATATTCCCAAAAAGGAAACCGAACAGGAAGTCAAAACGGCTTTTTATCAAATTCTGACCGACAGAACCGTCAACGATGAGATCCACAATATACCGATCAAGCTGGAGGACAAAGACAACTATGACGCCCTGGTGGAAAAATACAATCAGTATCTGCACGATTATCTGATCGAGCATTACACAGAACCTTATGAATACACCGTATTTTCCAACAACATCTCACAGACTGTGATCGTCAATGCTGTTCTGCAAAACCCGCCTCCTGAGCCTTCTTCTTCCTCCGACAGCCTGTCCTCCCCGGAGGACAGCGCTTCGGAGCTGCCGCAGGAACAGTCATCATCGGATGAAGAAACAGAAACGGTTTCGGCGGAGGATACTGTCGAAACCTCCTGAAAGGACACCGCAGCAATGATTGACCCCAATGGATTTTTCGCCTTGAAAAAATGGCTAAATCAAAAAATCGCTGTCTTGACAGCACACCGTCTTTGCAAAGCGGCGGAAGCATTTGATTTGTTTCAAATGCGTATGATTGATCAAAGGAGGTATTCGTAATGAAAAGCAAACTTTCACTGGCAAGAATGGGTATGAGAGGCAGTTTGGCACTCATTACGATCGGCATATTGATACTGACCGCAGGCATTTTTGCCACAGTCAACAGTTCAAAGCTGCCTGACAATGCCGCAGAAGTTACCGCTGAAATTACAGCATTTCTGACGGACAACCAGTCCGAAATCCAATCCACCACGACACTTGTTTCTTATACGGTTGACGGAACAAAATATGATAATGTGATCCTCAGACAGTATCAGGCATCGTGGAAAGTAGGAGATAAAATTGACATCTGCTGCAGCCGTGACGACCCTACCCATATTTGGACAAAAACAATGGAATACAGCGGATTTTTGTTTATGCTGTTATCTGCCCCGTTTCTGCTGATCGGCTCATATAAAATCGTCCAGTTTGCCAGAGTCAGAATCAGAAATAACCGTCTTGTCCTTGAAGACGAACCGGAGGGCAGTGATGATGATGAATATGACGATGAGGACGAAATGACCACCGAAGAGGGCTTCAAGTTCCGGATCTCCACCATTATCATTCCCTTTGCGGCAGGTGTTCCGTTCACCATATTGGGAATGATACTGATTGCAGTAGATGCCGCTCCGTTCATTTCTGTTTTGGTAACAACATTAGGCTTGCTTGCCCTGTTTGCCGGAATGATCGCTTTGGGCAACTTTATCCGTAAAAAATCCAAATATAAAAAACAAATGGACAAGATCATTAACTTTAAATAACCGATCGAAAAAATCCATAAGGATGTGTTAATTTGAGTAAAATAAAAATTTCTCCGTGTCAGCTCAATGGTACTGTTTCCGTACCACCGTCAAAAAGTGCTGCTCACAGAGCCATCATTTGTGCCGCTTTGTCAAAAGGGAAAAGCATTTTGCGTCCCATCGCACTGTCTGACGATATTGCCGCTACCATCGGCTGTATGAAAGCGTTGGGTGCCAAAATGAAGCTTCACGGTGATGTGCTGACCGTAGACGGCACCAATACCCTTCAAACAGCGTCTGCTGTATTGGACTGCGGCGAAAGTGGCTCTACCCTTCGCTTTCTGATACCGCTTGCCGCTGTAGGGGGTGTTTCAGCAGAGTTTATCGGTCACGGCAGGCTGCCTGAGCGCCCCATCGGCATTTATCTGGACTGTCTGCCCCTCAAAGGAGTACAGTGCACCACACAAGGCGGTTTGCCGCTGCACATTGAAGGTACACTACAAAGCGGTATCTACTCTATCCCCGGCAATGTCAGTTCCCAGTTTATTACGGGACTGCTGCTGTCTTTGCCCTTACTGGACGGCGACAGTGAGATCGTTCTCACTTCCCCTGCCGCCTCTGTGGGATATATCAATATGACCATCGACATTATGAAATCGTTCGGTGTTACGGTTATCACGACAGAAAACGGCTGGAAAATCCAAGGCGGTCAATCCTACACAGCCCGAAACTTTACCGTTGAGGGTGACTGGTCACAAGCCGCCTTCTTTATGACAGCGGCAGCACTGGGCGGTACTGTTACGATTGATAACCTCAACTTGTCCTCTACACAGGGAGATAAAGCGTGTATGGAGATCTATGCCCGTTTTGGTGCCGATGTCACTGCGGATGACAAAGGCAGGATCACAGTTTCTCATCATACGCTTCACGGAATTGAAATCAATGCCGCCAATATTCCCGATATGGTTCCTGCACTGGCAGTGACTGCCGCATTGGCAGAAGGTACTACCGTTATCACCGGAGCTTCCCGTTTGCGTATCAAGGAAAGCGACCGTCTCGCTGCTATGCGTGACGGCTTATCAAGACTGGGCGCCGATATTGCTGAAACGGATGACGGTCTTGTCATTCACGGCGTCGGCTCGCTTCACGGCGGCAGTGTGGAAGGTTACAACGACCACCGCATTGTGATGTCACTGGCAGCGGCTGCGGTCGGCTGTGACGGTGATATTATTATTTCGGACAGGGAAAGCATTAACAAATCCTATCCGACTTACTTTGAAGACTTTAATCAACTGGGAGGAAAAACGGATGTCATCTTGGGGTAATGCTGTCAAAATATCTATTTTCGGAGAAAGCCACGGAAACGGAATTGGCGTCGTTATCGACGGTCTGCCGTCGGGAGAAAAACTGAATATGGAGCAGATTTATCTGCAAATGAGCAGACGCGCTCCCGGTAAAGACAAGGCAGCTACTCCCCGACTGGAAAAAGATTTTCCCGAAATTCTGTCGGGCGTCCTTAACGATACCACGACAGGGGCGCCGCTCTGTGCGGTGATCCGAAATACCAATACCCGTTCACAGGATTACGGCAATCTGCTGACCAAGCCCCGTCCGGCTCACGCCGATTATACGGGTTACGTCCGCTATCAGGGCTGCAATGATATTCGGGGCGGCGGACACTTTTCAGGCAGACTGACAGCACCGATGGTCTTTGCCGGAGCGGTCTGCCGACAAATTCTCGAACGCAGAAATATCAGAATTGCCGCCCATATCGCCTCTGTCGGAAATATCAGCGATCAACGTTTTGACGGGGTCAATATTCCCGATGAGTTGATTGACCGCCTTTCTTCTGCTGTTTTCGGTTTGATTGACCCATCGGCAGAACCAACAATGCGTCGGCTGATCGAGGACTGCCGCAAAAATGGCGACAGCATCGGCGGTACCATAGAATGTGCGATCGTAGGTATGCCTGTGGGTGTCGGCTCTCCGATGTTTTATGGTGTCGAAAACGTGATTTCTTCCATCGTGTTCGGTGTGCCTGCCGTCAAGGGCATTGAATTTGGAGCCGGATTTGCTGCTGCCGAAATGCGTGGCAGCCAGAACAATGATGAATTTTACTATGATGGTAACATCGTTAAGACACGCACCAACCGCCACGGCGGTATCCTCGGCGGTATCAGCTCCGGAATGCCTATTATTTTCCGAACGGCAATGAAGCCTACACCGTCTGTTTCGATACCACAAAACACCGTTGACCTGAGTACACATACAGATACTACACTGGAAATCCACGGCAGACATGATCCCTGTATCGTTGTTCGTGCCGTACCTGTGATCGAATCGGCGGCAGCCATCGCAGCGATCAATCTTCTTGCGGAGGTACATAAATTATGAGTTTGAAACCCATCAGAGATGAAATTGATAAAATCGACGAACAGTTGATCACACTTTTTTGCCGGCGTATGAATTGCTCCAAGAAAGTGGCGGAATATAAAATGGAACACGGTATGGAAATCTACAACGCACAGCGTGAAGAACAAATTCTCGATACCGTTGAACGGCAGGCAGGCGTTTACGGCGGCGGTGCCAGACAACTGTATGCCGCCATTATGCAGATCAGCCGTGCTCTCCAGCATGATATGCTCGGCAGCGGTCAGCAGCTTTGCAACGAAATTCTTTCTGCCGATCAGTGCATTCCTTTTGACTCCGACAGCGTTAAGATTGCCTGCTTCGGCGTACCGGGCACTTATGCCCACCGTGCCACAAAAAAGGTCTTTCCGCACAGTACCCCCGACTTTTACCCGTCCTTTCAGGACGTTTTCTCTGCCATACAGAACGGCAATGCGGAATTTGGCATTATTCCCATTGAAAACAGTTCCGCAGGCTCCGTGACCGACGTTTATGACTTAATGCTGAAGTACCGATTTTATATTGCCACAGCAGCCGATATTGCCATTAATCACGTTCTTGCTGCTGCCGATGATATTGCTCTGACTGACATCACCAAAGTGTATTCTCATCAACAGGCATTGTCACAGTGCTCTGATTTTCTTCGCTCGCACCCCGAAATGGACGCACAATCTTATATCAGTACGGCGGCGGCTGCCAAAATGCTCTCCGAAAGCGGTGACAAAACTTCTGCCGTCATCTGTTCGGAAGAAGCTGCCAAAGAATACGGTTTATCTGTTCTTCTGCGGGGATTTCAGAACAATCCCAACAATACGACCCGTTTTATTGTCATCTCCAAAAAGATGTTCATTGAAGAAAAGGCAGACAAAATCAGTCTTTGCTTTTCCATTCCACATCGCACCGGTTCTCTTTACAACATATTGTGCCGTTTTGCCGTACACGGACTCAACCTGACCAAACTGGAATCCCGTCCTATTTTCGGCACCTCTTTTGAATATTTGTTTTATCTTGATTTTACGGGCAATATTAAAAGCAAAGAAACACTGGGGCTGCTTGCTGCTCTTTCCGATGAACTGACCGAATTTTCTTTCCTCGGAAATTATCGGGAACGCTGATAACAACTGCCACGACTATCGTTGGTCAGGTATTCCAAAAACAACATATTGACACAACAAATATAAAAAAGACTGTATCATTGACGTGATACAGTCTTTTTTGCGGATGAATTTAAGATTTTTTCTCAAGGCTCGCTTTGACGAACTCACGGAACAAAGGATGTGCGTGATTCGGGCGGCTCTTGAATTCGGGATGATACTGTACACCGACATAAAATCGGTTCGTCGGAATTTCAACAGCTTCCACCAAAAGCCCATTGGGAGAAGTCCCTGTAATAGACATACCGCCTTCTTCAAAAGCGGAACGGAATTCATTGTTGAATTCGTAACGATGACGGTGACGCTCAGCGATTTCCCGTTTGCCGTAAGCCCGTTCCATTGTGCTGCCCTTGCGTATCTTGCACGGATAAGCACCCAAACGCATTGTACCGCCCATATCGGCAACATTTTTCTGGTCGGTCATCAGGTCAATGACCTTGTGGGCGCTGTCAGGAGCAAATTCGCCGGAGTCGGCATCCGCAAAGCCCAACACATTTCTTGCGTATTCGATCACTGCTGTCTGCATTCCCAGACAGATACCCAGATAAGGAATATCGTGCTCTCTGGCATATTTAGCAGCAATAATTTTACCCTCAACACCTCTGTTGCCGAAACCGCCCGGCACCAGTATGCCGTCAACGTGTCCGAGAAGCTCATCTACAGTATATTCTGTAATCAATTCAGTGTCTACCCATTCGATCTCCACATAAGAGTGGTTTTCATAGCCGGCGTGGTGGAGTGCCTCGGCTACGGAAAGGTAAGCGTCGTGAAGCTGGACATATTTACCGCAAAGAGCGATCTTCACTTCTTTATCACGGGAATTAATTCTTTCCAGCATTTCGTGCCATTCGCTCATATCAGGCTGAGGAGCGTCAATTTTCAGTTCACGGCAGACAATATTGCTGAAATTTGCCTTTTCCAGCATCAAGGGTGCCTGATACAATACCGGAATGGTCATATTTTCAATCACGCAGTCTGTTTTGACATTGCAGAACATAGCGATTTTCTTAAAGATACTCGGTTCCAGCGGCTCATCGCAGCGAAGCACCATAATATCGGGATTGATACCCAATGAACGCAGTTCCTTGGCGGAGTGCTGTGCAGGCTTGGACTTGTGTTCCTCGCTTCCCTTGATATACGGCACCAGACAAACGTGGATAAACAAACTGTTTTCTTTTCCCACTTCCACCGATACCTGACGGATGGCTTCCAAGAACGGCTGACTTTCAATATCGCCCACCGTACCGCCGATCTCTGTAATAACGACATCAGCCTGGCTGTCCTTACCCACTTCATAGATAAAGGACTTGATCTCATTGGTGATATGCGGAATAACCTGTACAGTTTCACCGAGATAATCACCGTGACGTTCTTTTTCGAGAACGTTGGAATAGACCTTACCGGTGGTGAGGTTGGAGAACTTATTCAGGTTTTCATCAATAAAGCGTTCATAATGACCGAGGTCGAGGTCGGTTTCGGCACCGTCCTCGGTCACATATACTTCGCCGTGCTGATACGGACTCATCGTACCCGGGTCAACATTGATATACGGGTCAAGTTTCTGAGCGGCAACCTTCAAACCTCTTGCTTTAAGAAGTCTGCCGAGCGATGCGGCTGTAATTCCTTTTCCCAGACCGGAAACGACACCGCCCGTTACGAAAATATATTTTGTTGTCATAGCTCAATTTCTCCTTCAAATACGTTTTCTGCACGTCCTGTCAGATAGACCGTTTCATCTGTATATTCAATAATCAAATTGCCGCCCTTGAGTTTAACGGTAATCGGTTCATTCTTTTTGCAAAGACCGTTTTCGACCGCTGCCACTGCCACGGCACACGCACCGGTACCGCAAGCCCACGTTTCACCGCTGCCACGCTCCCATACACGCATCTCAATAGTATGATCGTCAATAACCTTAACAAATTCAGCATTGACTCTTTCGGGGAACAATTCGCTGTTTTCAAAGAGCGGACCTACTTTTTCAAGGTCAATTTTTTCTACATTGTTGCAGAATACAACGCTGTGCGGATTACCCATTGACACACAGGTGATGTTATAATCCACTCCGCCGATATTGACCGGTTCATTGATCACCTTGGACTTGTTGATAGCGACCGGAATTAAGGACGGTGACAGCTCTGCTTTGCCCATATCGACTCTGAGCACATCGACAACACCATCGTGACGGTAAGCTTTGAGCGTTTTGATACCGCTGAGGGTTTCCACCGTAATGGTATCACCACTGACCATATTGTGGTCAAAGAGATATTTGCCGACACAGCGAATACCGTTACCACACATTTTACCCTCTGAACCGTCTGTATTGTACATCTTCATCTTAGCATCTGCCAGCTTGGACGGACAGATCAGGATAACACCATCCCCACCGATACCGTAACGTCTGTCAGAGAAACGGACACTCAGACCTTCGGGGTTGTCGATTTTCTGGTTAAAGCAGTTGAAGTAAACATAGTCATTACCGCAGCCCTGCATTTTAGTAAACCGCAGCTTCATTTTTTCGGTTCTCATATTGTTGATGTCCACCAGCTCGGTGCTGTACTCAGAGTATTTACTTTTAAGGGAGTCGGCAAGAGCGTTGGCGGTATCAATCGAAGTCAGACAGGGAATATTTCTTTCCACTGTCTTGCGGCGGATCTTTACGCTGTCACGGGTCGGTATTCTTCCTTTGGAGGAGGTAGAGATCACATAGTTGATCTTACCGCTTTCAATCAGCTTGAGAGTATTTTCTTTATCGTTTTCGTGGATCTTATCGACTTCGATGACATCCAGACCATAGTCACGCAGGGTCTTGGCGGTACCCTTGGTGGCATAGAGAGTAAAGCCCAGTTCGTCATATTTTTTGGCGACATCGCCGATTTCGTGCTTATCGGGGTCTTTGACGGTAATAAATACACCGCCGTGCTTGTTCATTTTATAGCCTGCTGCAATAAGACCCTTGTAGAGTGCTTCTTCAAGAGTATTAGCGATACCCAGCACTTCACCGGTAGACTTCATTTCGGGACCGAGCTGGTTATCTACGTTAATGAGCTTTTCAAACGAGAACACCGGCACTTTCACGGCAACATACGGTGAACGTTTATATAAGCCTGTACCGTAACCCATATCGGCGAGTTTTTCTCCGAGCATTGCTCTGGTAGCGAGATCTACCATCGGCACACCCGTCACTTTGCTGATATAGGGAATGGTACGGGAGGAACGGGGGTTCACTTCGATCACATAGAGTTTATCTTCATAAATAAGATACTGTATATTGACAAGACCCTTGGTTTTCAGCGAAACGGCAAGGTTTTTGGAGGTAGTAATAATATTCTGTGTCATTTCATCGCTGATGTTCCACGCAGGATAAACCGCAATGGAGTCACCGGAATGAATACCCGCACGTTCCACGTGCTGCATAATACCGGGAATGAGGATGTCTTCTCCGTCACAGATCGCATCCACTTCCAGTTCGGTACCGGAAAGATACTTGTCAATCAAAATGGGGTTTTCGATATTCTGTGCCAAAATAATGGCCATATATTCTTTAATATCCGCCTGATTGAAGGCAATGATCATATTCTGACCGCCAAGCACATAAGACGGACGCATCAATACAGGATAACCGATTTTATCAGCGACCTTGAGTGCCTCGTCCGTTGTCATAACGGTAAAGCCCTGGGGACGCTTTACGTGGTGCATTTCGAGCAATTCATCAAAACGTTCTCTGTCCTCCGCCATATCAATGCTGTCGGCAGAAGTACCGAGGATATTGACGCCGTTGTCGCTGAGGTATTTTGTCAGCTTGATGGCTGTCTGACCACCGAACGCCACTACTACACCATAGGGATTTTCTGTTTTGATGATACCCATAACATCTTCGTTGGTCAGCGGTTCAAAGTACAGTCTGTCGGCGGTATCAAAGTCGGTAGATACGGTTTCGGGGTTGTTATTGACGATAACCACATCAAAGCCTGCCTGTTTCAGTGCCCATACACAGTGAACGGAAGCATAGTCGAACTCAATGCCCTGACCGATACGAATAGGACCGGAACCGAATACGATCACGGTTTTTCTGTCGGAATTTCTCTCTTTGATGAAGCTTGCGGCTTCGTTATCGGTATCGAAGGTGGAATAGAAATACGGTGTTTCTGCCGCAAACTCAGCAGCACAGGTGTCAACCATCTTGTAGACAGGCACCATCGGATTTTTCACAGTCTGACCGGACAAGCTTTCGATGGTTCTGTCAAGGAAGCCAAGACGCTTTGCCCTATCATACAATTCTTCGGTCAGTTCCTCTGTTGCAAGCTGTTTTTCGCACGCAATGAGGTTAAGCAGTTTTTCAAGGAACCATTCGTCGATCATCGTGATCTTATGTACTTCTTCTACGGTAATGCCTCTTTTAAGGGCTTCATAAACACAGAAGGAACGTTCATCATCACACACCGACAATCTGCTGTGGATTTCCTCGTCGGTCATCGCCTCAAACTTGGGAGAGGACATCGTATCGTGATGGATCTCTGCTCCTCTGACGGCTTTCATAATGGCCTGTTCAAAGGTGGGAGCAATGGACATTACTTCGCCCGTTGCCTTCATCTGAGTACCAAGTGTTCTCTTGGCATAGACAAATTTATCAAACGGCCACTTCGGGAACTTTACAACAACATAGTCAAGTGCCGGCTCAAAACAGGCATAGGTCGTACCGGTCACAGCATTTTTGATCTCGTTGAGAGTATAGCCGATTGCCAGCTTGGCTGCCACTTTGGCGATAGGATAACCCGTTGCCTTGGACGCAAGAGCGGATGAACGGGATACACGGGGATTGACCTCGATAACCGCATAACGGAAGCTTTCGGGTTCCAGAGCAAACTGGCAGTTACAGCCTCCCTCTACGCCGAGTGCCGAAATGATGTTGAGAGCAGCGCTTCTGAGCATCTGATATTCTTTATCGGCAAGCGTTACGGCAGGAGCAATAACGATACTGTCGCCTGTATGAACACCTACAGGGTCAAAGTTTTCCATTGAACACACGGTGATCACATTGCCAAGCTTGTCACGCATTACTTCAAATTCGATTTCCTTCCAGCCTGAGATACATTTTTCAACAAGCACCTGCGTAATCGGAGAAAGCTCCAGACCATTGGCGGTGATCTCACGCAGTTCTACTTCATTGTTAACGATACCGCCGCCTGTACCGCCCAGCGTAAAGGCAGGACGAATAATCACAGGATAACCGATCTCGTTGGCAAACTCCACGGCAGACTGCACGTCATTGACAACGATAGACGGAATAACAGGCTGACCGATGGATTCCATCGTATCCTTGAACATTTGTCTGTCCTCTGCCTTGTCAATCGTTTCGGGGTTGGCACCGAGCAGCTTCACATTATGTTTTTTCAGGAAGCCTTCCTTGGCAAGCTGCATCGAGAGGGTCAGACCTGTCTGACCGCCAAGAGTCGACAGCAGCGAATCGGGCTGTTCTTTAATAATAATTCTCTTGACAGTTTCGAGGGTAAGCGGTTCGATATAAACTTTATCTGCCATCGCCTTATCCGTCATAATGGTAGCAGGGTTTGAGTTAACGAGGATAACTTCCAGTCCTTCCTCTTTGAGGGCACGGCACGCCTGTGTACCCGCATAGTCAAATTCGGCGGCCTGACCGATCACAATAGGTCCCGAACCAATCACAAGCACTCTTTTTATACTTTTATCCTTAGGCATTCTTTTTATCCTCCTGTATCATTGTAATGAATTTATCAAAAAGGAATGAGGTATCCAGCGGTCCGCCGCAGGCTTCGGGGTGGAACTGCACGGTAAACGCAGGCATATCGGTATAGGTAACGCCTTCGCACGTACCATCATTCGCATTGACAAAGCTTTCATAAGCATTTTCGGGAAGTGACGAAGCCACAACAGCATAACCGTGATTTTGGCTGGTGATATAGACCCTGCCTGTCCGGGTATCGGTAGCAGGCTGGTTAGCTCCTCTGTGTCCGTATTTCAATTTTTCGGTGGTTGCTCCCTGTGACAAAGCGAGCAGCTGATGTCCCAGACAAATACCGAAAGTAGGTATTTTTTCTTGGCAGAGTATTTGCAGTTGGCGGATAATCTCTGTATTTTCCTGAGGGTCCCCCGGTCCGTTGGAAAGCATAATACCATCGGGGTTCATCGCCTTGATCTCCTCGGCAGACGCAGAGCCGGGTACAACGGTAACATCACAGCCACGTTTCACCAGTTCACGGCAGATATTGGCTTTGGCGCCGAAATCCATCAGTACGATATGATACTTTGCATTTTCTGCTTTGAAAGTTTCGGGTTCCTCCACGGTAACAGACTTCACCGCACCGACGATTTTAAAGTCTTTCAGTCCCTCGGCATCCTTTGCCGACGGTTTGGTATAGACAATTCTGGCATTCATAACGCCGTATTCTCTGACGGTTTTGGTCAGGCAGCGGGTATCAATTCCGTACAGACCGGGAATGTCACTGTCCTTTAAAAAAGTGTCAAGCACACCTTCGCAACGGAAATTGGACGGTTGTTGACACCACTCTCTCACGATATAAGCCGTCAAAGCAGGCTTTTTGCTTTCAAAGTCAGACGGAATAACACCATAATTTCCTATCAAAGGGAAAGTTTGGCAAACAATTTGTCCAAAATAGCTGGGGTCGGTCAAAGTTTCGAGATAACCTGTCATTGCGGTAGTAAAGACAAGTTCACCCACGGTTTCCTTTTGTGCACCGAAGGCATAGCCCTCATAAACATCTCCATTTTCCAACACAAGATATGCTTTTTTATTCATATCGTCGTCACCCTTCTTTCAATACTTTCAATAATTCTTTTGTATTGGTAAGCCACGCCATCGGCTGACGCACGACGGACAAAGCTTGATACATTTAATTTTCGTAGGTACTCAGCAGCCGCTTAGCGACCTCTATCTTGGTCACACGCAGATCCATTGCCTGACGTTCCAGATATTTGTGAGCCTGCGGTTCTGTCATTGACAGATACTCCATCAAGATACATTTTGCACGGTTAATGATACGAATATCGTCAATTTTTTTCTGCAGCTTCACATTTTCACGCCGCACACCGCTCACACGGTGATGCATTGCTTCGAGCAGCCGCAGTGCTTTATAGAAGATCGTTTTACTCAGCGGTTTACCGATCACGAATACGCCATATTTTGACACACGGCTTTCGAGTTCCTGTTCAAGATCGTGTCTGACGATCAGCATTACACCCGAATTGGTTTTCTGAGCCGCATCGAGTGCCAACAGATCGCCGAATTCATCTTTCATCGGAGCATTAATGATAATCAGCTCATATTCCCGTTCAGCGATCAGCCGCCTGCCTTCCGAGCAGCTTTGAGCCGTATCTGTTCTGCTGCACCGTTCGGCTTTCAGAAGCTGAGAAAACTGACCAAAGCTCTGTTCATTGGATGATATAATCAATACGTTATCCAAAAGCCAAACACCCTTCTTTTTATTTTACAAAATTTTTGCTCATCATTCAAGTACTATCACCAAAAAAAGTACAATATCATACACTGACGCCGTCCGGCAAGTGCTTGGATTTCGGGACGGCTTTTCAGCAAATTTTTGTGATACTTTGATATTTTTGCTGTTCACATCCGTTTTTATATTACCTCAAAATAACGTTCTTCTGTTTGCTGACGTTGTTCAACGCTGCTCAATGCAGCCTTGACTTCCGCCGATTTCATACTGAGGTAATTACGGTATATCATCGGCGGCAGGCAATTCTGAATAAATTGACTGTTTTCCGCACAGCGAACCGCTTCATCCAGCGATAAGGGCAGCTTAGAAGAAGAATGGGTATCTTCCGCCGGCGGCGCCAGCTTCATTTTTTGATTGATACCATCCATACCGGCATACAGCAGCAATGCAAAGGCAAGATACGGGTTACAGGACGGGTCAGGCGAACGAAAATCCACTCTTGCCTGATCGGTGGTAACTTCAGGCATACGGATGAGCGAATGAAATCCCTGGTAAGACCAATCAACGGTATCAGGTGCTTTGTGGGAGCCAAATCGGGCATATGAATTGGACAAAGGATTAAAGAACACGGTCATTTCTGCGGCGTGAGCAAGAATACCGGCAATAAAACTTTGTGCGTGCTCATTCAGACCGCTGCCGCTGTCTTTAAAGATATTATAGCCGTATTTACTCAGCATCAGGTTAATATGCATCCCGCTGCCGCTTTTATCCGGCAGCGGCTTGGGCATAAAGGACGCAAACAGACCATTGGAAGCTGCCGAAGTTTTCACAACGTCCTTAAAGGTCACGAAATCATCCGCTGCGGAAAGCAGGTCGCTGTGACGGAAATCAATTTCATTCTGACCGGGGCCATTTTCGTGGTGAGACGAAAGCGGATCGATCCCCATTTCTTCCAAAGTCAGACAAATTTGTCGGCGGACATTTTCGCCCTTATCCAGCGGTGCCACATCGAGATAACCGGCATTGTCGTGAGGTATTCTGGTAGGCAGACCGTTGTCATCAAGCCTAAAGAGGTAAAATTCACACGCCACCCCCACACGGGTATAAAACCCCATCTGTTCCGCCTGATCCACGGCATTTTTCAAGACACTGCGTACATCCCCTTCAAAGGGAGTTCCATTAGGATTTTTAATATCGCACAAAAGTCGTGCCACTCTGCCGTTCTGCGGCCGCCACGGCAGGATTTTGATAGTAGACGGATCGGGAAACAGCAGCAGATCGCTGTTATCAGTACCGCCGAAACCATCGATATTGGAGGGCACAATATTGGCACCATGTTCAAAGACCGACTCCAATTCATCGGACATAATCGAAATATTTTTCTTTATGCCGAACACGTCAAAGAAAACAAGCCGTACAAATTTGACATCATTTTCCTCCACAAACTGTAAAACTTCCTTCACAGTAAATTTCAACGTCATATCCCCTTTACTGTTTGTTGCTGTCAACGAGAGCCGCCGAATACCTGTCGGGGAGGCATTCCTGCTGCACCTTATGAAAATACAAAAAACCGGTATCACAATACAGTTCTTTCTCATCAACAGCTCTTATATTCAATTTATTATCATAACAGATTTTTCTGTTTTTGTCTATACCCTAATTGGAGGGAACACGAAAAATCCGCAGCAGAACAAACACAGGCAAAGGAGTGTTTTGGGCGAACAAGGAGTAACGGCTTTCCATCCGACAACAAAGCCTCTTGGCTCCATTCCGTAACGGGACAGAAGTCCGTGTGTGTGTTTCCGAAATAAAAACTCTTGCCGCTGATCTGACAACTGCCGACAAAAATCCAAAATAATGACACACACTTTACTTTATCTTTACTTTACTTTTCTTTACTTTACTTTGTGGTATTAATTTCAGATTTACCGGAGTTTTTCTCGGATAAATAAAAATCGGGGTTTTTTTCTTACATACAGACGGGAGGCGGCACTCACAGAACGGTCAAAAATACCCTTTCACTTATCCCTACCAAATAAGAATAATTCGACCCCTAAAGGTCGAATAGCTGAAAAAATTTTTTTAAGCAAGGAATTTTTTACCCTATTTCTCCCTGTTTGATGCATTTTCATCGTCAGCCTCTCAGAGAAAAAAGGAAGGAGGATCCTTGTCGAGAAAAAGGATCCTCCTTCGGAGCAGTATATTTTATTTCAGCTTGTGAAGCGGAGTGAGAGGCAAAGCCCTCTATCAGGAATGAAGCAGTTTTATATCCAAGTCAAGAGAGGGAGAAAAGGCGATAGCGTCAGTCACACTGTGTTTGGCAAAATAAAGAGCCTTGAGTGCTTCTGCGTATAACTCGTCATAGCTTTTACCGCATTGCGGGAACATACTGATACCTGCCTTTCCGAATATTCTGATGTCCCCTTCCTCGGACTGATATTTATGGTTGATAGCCGCACAGATTTGACGGGCTTTTTCGCTGAGTTTGCCTGTATTGTTCATATTTTTAACAAAGACAGTAAAGTGGCTGCCGCTGCTGCGTCCGATGATGTCAGAATCACGGAAAAGGTCACGGATATTCTGTGCTGTTTCCTTGAGCACCGCATTGGCAAAAACCGTACCAAGACCGTTCTCCAGCTTATCAAATCCGCATATTTCCGCCACAATAAGAGCGTGATGACCCGATACGCCTTCTTCATACAAGAAACTTTGTATTTTGTTTTCTGTTGCCTGTTTGTTATAGAGATTGGTAATGTAGTCAGTGCGGTCTTTACGGTTATCGATGTCACCGTTGCTGTGTTCTTCGGATATATCCGCAAATACGACCACGATTTTAGCAGGAATGCCTGCTGTACTTCGAACGCAGACAAAGCTTACCTTGTTCCAGAGGTAGCTGTCGCTGCTCTTGCGATAAACTCTAAGCAGGCAATCCGATACCACCGCATTGGAACGGCTGTCATTCAGCTTGGCGATAAACTTCAGAACATCGTCGCTGTGAAGGAAGGTACGGTCTTTGACATTGCGGATAAAGTTCGTCTGTTCCAAAGCATAGCCATACAGTTTTCCAAACGAATCTGAAATTTTAATACTGTCGGTGCGGGGAGACCATTCAATAATGAATGACCGTGTCTGTTCGAGTATTTCATCATACATTTTCTCACTGAGGGCAAGGGAATTGTTTTCGTGGCTGAGGATGGGATATTGATGAACGACAGCAGATACTTTCATCTGTTCCTTGAAGTCATTGAACATAATTTTCTCGTTTTGATGGATACCAAAGGAAAAATGTGTTTTGTCCCGAAGCATTCCGATCGTGTTTTCATCGGCATTTTCAGGTAAGATCGGCTCTGTTCCCAGTTCTGAAAAATAGCTGATAAAATATACCAGCAGTTCTGCGGGATAAATTCCGTTCTGAATATCGCTGAGGAAAGAGGACGCAAAAACCACTCTGTCAAAGAGTCCCTCGGTAAAGCACTTGATATTAAAATTATTGCCGCCTGCGTTGTACACGCCAACCTTAAAGCCAAAGTTTCTCAGCTCAGCGATAAAGGCGGTCAGCTGTTTGATGCCCATACTTTCCAGCATATGTTGAGAGAGCATAATACAGAAATTTTCTGTCGGAACGGGATACTGCACCAAAATTTCTCCGATGGCTTTGAGGATCGTTTCACAATCCCTGCCGTCAAACATTGTCATTACCGACAGTTCGGGCAAGGAAATTCCTTCGCTGCCAAGCAGATAAACGGCTGACATCAAACGTTTAAGACTGTTCAGGCTGAGAGCGGTAATGTTGCTGCTGTAATAAACAGAATCGTAAATATCCTCAAAATCCGTGCCGTATTCGTCACTGATTTCCATAAAGTCATAGTACATAATCAAGCCGCTGCCGCTGTCTGCCACGGGAACAAAACATTTATCAAATTCCACCAGCTCGATACTTTGACTGCCTTCCACCCGGGGAATGGCACTGTATTTTTCAATTTCCCAGCTTTTCTTCATACTTTCGTTGTAGAACAGATACATATTTTTTCCGTTGATCTTGGCAATATCGACAGCTCTGGAGGCGTTAAAAAACAGTTCTTCAAAGTTCTGACCATCAGACGGATAGCTTGCTACACCGATGCAGGCTGAAAGTTCGGGATAGGTTTTGCCGTCAAACGTGTAGGAACGATGCAGACAATGGAAAATGGTATCTACTACAGCAACGCCGTTTTCGTCTTTGGGACAATCATTGATGAACAACATAAAATTATCGTCTTCTATTCTGCCGATAATATTGCTTTCATCAAGTTCCCGTTTCAGAAGGGCGGCAATATCTTTCAGAATATCATTGCCGAACTGATAACTGGTGCGTCGATTAAGAGTACGGAAATTATCTATATCAATCACCAACAGCATATGATAGCCGTTTCTGCCGCTGTGACGGAGAAAATCATCGGTTTCCCGTTTCATTCCGCCGAAGTTCCACAAACCTGTAACAGTATCGTGGTCACGGTGATCATTTTCGCTGTTTTCGGGAAGAAGAGCATTTTTGAGGATAATGCCCGAAGCAACTATCCGCACCAGCTTTCCATCCTCCAGAACAGGGATGACAGAGCATTTCACGGCAGAGAAGTCGTCATTTTTTAAATGCATCAGGCATTCCAGACTAATTCTGTCACTGCCCCTTTCTAGTTCCGACTTAATGTTTTCCATTCGGAACGTACGGATAAATTTATTCTGATATTCGTCGGAACAATTCTGGGAGAAGATATTGACAGCTTCCTCATAGTTGCGCGGCGTATAACCGATTTTAGCGGTAAAATCGCCCTTTCTTTCAACACACGCTCCATACAGCATATCGAACTCAAAGACAAAGTCAGAGGCACTGTAAATCACACGGCAATCCTGTTGGTGTGTCTTTTCGGCATACTGCTTTTGGCGTTCCAATGTTTTGATGAGTTCATCACGGTCCATTTTGAGGTAAATATCTCTGGTGTGGTCAATTTTCTCGTCACGCACAAATCGATGGCAGCTGTTGTCGGAGATATTTCTGTCCTTGTGGTTAACATCGGCATATTCCTTGGCGAGTGCTTTGAACTGCGGCAGCACCTTGCTGAAGCAATCCATTATTTCATCGGAGAATGCACCGCAGGCACCGCTTCGGAGCATTTCCACCGCTTCTTCGTGAGAATAGGCGGCTTTATATGGCCTTTCGCTGGTCAGAGCATCATAACAGTCAGCCAATGACACGACCTGTGCCCAAATAGGGATCTGATCGCCTGCCAGACCATCAGGATAACCCAAACCATCGTATTTTTCGTGATGATAGCGGCATATATCATAACAATAGTTATAATATTCATTTTTTTCAACGGACTCCAGTTGCTCCAGTATTTCACAGCCCCTGACGGTATGCTGTTTCATAATCTTGAATTCATCATAGGTCAGTCGGCGGGGACTAAGCAAAATGGAGTCGGGAATGGTAATTTTTCCAATATCGTGCAGAGAAGAAGCGGAGGTGATCAATGCAATTTTTTCTTCTGTGAGCTGATATTTCGGATAATCTTTTGCCAGAACGTTCAGCAGGACTTCTGTAAATTTCTGTATTCTGTGGATATGTCTGCCCGATTCCACATCACGGTATTCAATAATCGTACTGAGTGTTTCGAGCATATCATTATTAATGCTGTTGATTTTTTTCTGCTGTATTTTAAGCGTTTCGTTTTGTTCCAATATTTTTTGGGTTTGCTGCCGGACGAGCTTTTCCAGCGTGGTTTTGTGCGAAAACAGTTCCACGAGATTGGCAACACGTCTTTTGACCACAACAGGATTAACGGGAGAATGGATCACGTCACTGTAGGGGATATGTATATTGCGGCTTCTGATCGTTTGTCCTTCATCGTTGAGTATCAGTATCAGAGGAATGTTTTCAAATACATTCAAACTCGTCAGTGTATCGGCACTCTCTTCTGCAAGATTGCAGGCGACCGACTCGTTAATCAATGCGATGGAAAGTTCATTTCTGTACTGAACCATCAGACGGAAAAAAACCTCACTGCTGTCTGTATGGATAAACTCGTACTGACTTCCGAATATTTCATACAAAATCGACTTGTTCATTTCCGTATTATCGGCAACAAGCATTTTTTTCATTTATGTTCAACTCCTCATTGTGCCTTTCAAAAGAATTCTGATACGGTAAAGCTGCTGTGAAACGATCGTTGATATTTCACACATAATTTCACAATATTCAGCCCGTTACAAAGTTCTTATCGTATATTATACACAATATCTGATGTTTTGTACAGGTATTTTTAGAATATTTTTTAAATATTCTACGGCAAAATTTCGGAGTCATAGTAGGCAATCACTAAATCGGTCATTTTCCCATAGCTTTTGATACCGTTATCCTGTGCATTGGATCGAAGATAAATGTCATTCAACTGAGAAGCGGTTTCGGCAACAGGTGTTTCAAACTGCTGCCAATATTCGGTATGTCTATGAATGTCGGTCATCATTTCATCGGTATAGTACTCCGATACCAGACGGTAATATTTGTCCTTATCGGCAGAATACAGGGCGTTAGACGCATAGGCCAGTGCCAGCATTGAGCCCGAATACACAAAATCATCATTATCCGAATGTATACACGCCAGAAATGCCAAAAAATTAGCATCCTCCTCGTGCATAAAGCCCCTCACGTGGCACAGTTCGTGACACATTGTTTCCGGAATTGAATAGGCAGGAATATCGGTATTGACATTAGCTTCAAAAGTAAACGGAAAATATACGCCCGTAATACAGCAGAAACTCATTCCACGAGAAGCCAGAACGCCTTTGGGACTGCCGTAGCCGTCATATATAAAATCGTATTTTTGATGAAGATGATTGACATATTGAGCGGCAAGATGAGAAGTATCTCCTGAAAGCTTCATTTCCCCCTTATCATCACGGCTGACATTTTGTCCCGAATGGGCGGCATTCTGAGCGAGCCACACACAGGTATCGTACAGGGTATCGGCAGAAGTGGGCTTGGTTGAGAGTCCGCTGAGTGTCTGGAAATCGCTTCTGTAGTAATTCAAACCGCAGTTGGTATAAAACAGGAACAGTGTAACGGACACAGCACAAGCAAGACTGACGATTGACGAGAGCAGGGTACGCAGTCTTTTTCCTTTGCGTTTAACGGTCACGACAATGACAGCGACAATGAACACTATGATAGCCGCCATCCCCACATAGAGCAGCCATTCTCCCACGGAAAACGGGAACAATCCCGAAACACGATGACCGAAACGTGACACATAACGGTAAATACGGTCACAGTAGAGATCCGCAAACGACGGAATATGTTCGGCACAAGCTCTCAGCAGCAAGGTCAGCGGAAAAAGCAAAAGCAGCCAGAACCGCCAATAACGCAGCGGATTTTTTTGCAGGCCAAGCTTATCAAACAATACTGCAAAGAGGTTTGTCGATTTTTTCATAAAAATATCCCTCCAAAAATGTCCTTGAACGGCTTTCGTAAAGAATAACATATGTGAACTACCCATTGTCTAAAGCCAATGGGCTTCCTGCTTCATCGTCCTCGTAACCTACTAACTCCACAGGCGTCAATTCGGGCTGAACCGTCCCTACTATTCTTTTATTAGGATAAAAGTTTGAGTCCTTCTGAAAGGATATTTTTCGCTGCATTAACATCTCTGTCATGTATTGTTTTGCAGCTTGGACATAACCATTTCCGAACAGATAAATCTTTTGTTTCGGGGTTAAGATAACCACAACACGAACATAACTGGCTGCTTGGAAAGAAAGTGCCTATTTTTTGATAAATACGACCGTTCCATTCCGATTTATAAGCAAGCTGTCTTGTAAATTCATACCACGAAACATCAGCAACGGATTTTGCCAAATGATGATTTTTCATCATGTTTTGCACTCTCAAATTCTCCGTCACTATCACTTGGTTTTCGCTGACAATTTTCAGAGAAATTCTGTGCAGATAATCTTTTCTGAGGTTTGTTATTTTCTCATGACATTTCGCTATCTTCATTCTTGTTTTATGATAGTTGTTGCTCCCCTTTTTCTTGTGTGCTAACTGACGCTGCAATTTTATCAGCAATCTTTCATACTTGCGTAAATTTTGGGGATTTTCATATGTATCGCCATCGGATGTGATACAGAAATCTTTGATACCTAAATCCAGACCGACCTTTCCGTCTGCCTGTGGTAATATTTCATGAATTGTTTCCACAAGAAACGATACATAATATTTCCCGCTCGGTGTTTGTGATATTGTCGCTGATTTAATGTTCCCCGTAAACTGTCTGTGGAGCTTTGCTTTTATCCATTTCAGCTTTGGCAGCTTGATTTTGTTTCCATCAAAATCTACCGCTATATTTCCGTTTGTGAAATTGGTTGTGCAGGATTTTCGATTATCATGCTTGCTCTTGAATTTCGGATACCCTGCGTGTTCTCTGAAAAACTTTTGATAGGCACTGTCCATATTGTAAATGGCATTGGTAAGGGCAAACTTATCCACCTCTTTCAGCCATTCGTACTGTACTTTTAGTTCTCTGTTACAGTAATTATTACAGTCGGTTTTGCTTAGAGACTTCTTCTCCTGCTCATACATAGCTCTCCGATAGGCTAATGTTTGATTATATACAAATCGGCAGCAGCCAAATGTCTTGGCAATTTGTATTCTTTGTTCTTTATTTGGGTATAACCGATACTTATATGCTTTTAACATTTGCTGTCACCACCTTAACTTTGATTCTCGATATAGTTTTTGAGCATTTCTTCTGACACATTTCCAACAGCAAGCAAAATAGCCATCTGTCCAAAATGTATGTTCTTTCCAAAAATGCTTGGATAAGAAGGATGAATACATTTTCCATATATGATATGTTGTATAGCTCTTCATCAAATTGACAGCCTTGCTTATTGACATCGTAGGTTCTGTTTCTATCATATAGTGTATATGATCTTTGTCGGTTTCCATATACTTTATGTTGGTGTTATGTTTTTGACATATCTCAAATGATAACTGCTTAATCGCATCTGAAATCTCTTTCGATACAAGCAACTTTTTTCTGTATTTGCATACAAAGATTATGTGATATTGCAGTAAATATTTATGTCTGTTTTTAGAATTCCATTTTGTACTCATATAATTATTATATCATAAAGCTACACCTTAGGCAATCTTAACCCACCGTCTGAAGCCGGTGGGATTGCGGTTGCCATTTTTTCAAAATGAATTGCAACGATAACAACAAAGGAACATTTTGACATCCATTAAATTTTAATTGCAAATAACCCTCCATTTTAATATTATGGAATGGAGATATTTCTTCAATTCTTTGTTTCGGGGTGAGTTTATGAATATCGAACAAATTGATAGCGAAAGGATATTGATTTCCCTGTCGGACAAAGATATGGAAAATTATTCTATCACATTTGAAACGTTAAGTTTGTCGGAAAACAATTCCCGCAAAGCACTCAGCGAGCTGATGAACCGAGCCTCATCTGCCACAGGCATCAGTTTTTCAGACAAGCGGGTAATGATAGAAGCTCTCAAATATGAGCACGGCTGTCTTTTGCTTCTGACAGTTTCCTGCAAAAAGAAAAAGCGTAAAGTTTATCGCATCAAAAGCTGCAGCGAGTCTTATATTTTTATGTTTGACAGTGCTGAAAGCTTTTTAGCGTGTACGAAAGCACTTTATTGTTTGAAGGCAAGTCGTCCGAGCGGTTCAGCTTACACTCTCAACGGCAAATATTTTTTGATCATTGGCTGTTCCTCTGTCCTGAGAAGCAAATACATTGACACCATTCGTGAATTTTCCGTTCAAGAAAAACGCAGTTCTGCTTATGCTGCCATTCTCCACGAGCACGCCAAACTTCTTTCCTCTGCCAACGCCATCTGTGAAATCGGCAGTTGTTTGTAGAATTAACTCTTTGCGTACCGGCAGCCGAGGGCGGCTCTGCCCCCTCTTACACCCCCGCAAGCTTTTGAAAAAGCTTGACCAAAACTTTTCCGTTACGCGCCCGCTGCGGAATAAAAAAAACCACACAAGGCAAGCAATCCTTGTGTGGGACAATATTTACGGATACAGCAGAGATTTCAGGCATTTTTTAATATCTGAATAGCGGCGGCTGTATCTTCTGCTTTAAAGACACCTGTGCCGGAAACGCAGACGTCAACGCCTGCTTCAGCAACAATTTTGATATTTTTTTCGGAAATACCGCCGTCAGCTTCTATCAAAACACTCAATCCTCTTTTAAGACATTCTTGTTTAAGTGCCTTAACTTTAGGCATCATATCTTCCATAAATGCCTGACCGCCAAATCCCGGTTCTACTGTCATAATCAGTACCATATAAAGTTTGTCCAGATACGGATAAACTGCTTCGACAGGTGTTCCCGGCTTGATCACCATTCCCGGTCGAATTCCCCGAGAACAGATTTTATCAATAGTGATATTCGGATCGGACATTGATTCAATATGGAACGTGATAATATCTGCTCCCGCATCTGCAAATGCGTCAATATAATCCAACGGATAATCGATCATAAGATGTACGTCAAACGGCAATTTTGTATAAGGACGTACCGCCTTGATGATAGCAGGACCTATTGTGAGGTTAGGGACAAAATGACCATCCATAACGTCAAGATGGATCCAATCCGCTCCTGCCCTGTCTATTCTTTCTACTTCTTCACCCATCCTTGCAAAATCGCAGGATAATAACGATGGTGCCACTTGCATTTTCTCAATTCCTTTCCAGCGGAGTGCCTCCGCAGTCAATACGCAGTAAGTCTGTATGATACGAAAGAACCACACCCGACCACTAATCAAAAGTTTCGTCCAC
>CADCOE010000071.1 GCA_902802985.1 uncultured Ruminococcus sp. | reverse complement strand
TGTTTATCAGGCTTTTGGAGGACTTTACTAACAACCTATGATATGCTATAATAGCCATAGATTATTTCAAATTCAAATCAGAATTTAGAGGTGTAGTATGAAAACTAATTTATCAAAATCATACTTTCAAATATCAGAACAAAATATTATATCTCGTGGAATCGTAAGCGGACACAAATATATTGTTTACTATATCAACCAAAGTGTGAATGTAAATACTAATTTTAAAGTGACTGATAAGGGTATGTATGACTGCTGTGCGTATTATGATAGAAAACTATGTAATACGATTTCAGAATTTGAAAAAATGGGCAAAGAAAAAATAGAATCACAAGCATATAATTCCTGGATGGACGGTGTTCACTCCTGATAAAGCCGCAGACCATGGACAAACTTGCGGATATTTAGTACGAGGACAACAGATCAGATTATGGCAGAAGCCAATACTACAATCAAAGCCGATCATACGATTAACCTCCACGCAACCTTTACAAAAGGATGATTGAATTCAGACTTTTTCAATTCGATGCACTGAGCGGCGGCAAACAGAATGGATTTACTTGGATTTATTTCATCTTTCTATTGTCATACAGTAAAATTTAAGATATAATAACACTATATCATAAATGATAGGGGGATAAAACCTATGCGTACACTACAAAAACAAGTGGTCTGTTTCCTGCTGATCATTCTCTGTATGATCGGATTGGCTTTGCCTGCTGCTGCAAAGGAAGCAGACACACCTATCGAGGTGAGCTTTGACCATCGAGAAGCTGTCAAGGATAAAATCACCGCCTTTATTCAGGAACATACAGACAAAACTCCGTCAGTTGCCATTACAGTGTTTGACAGTAAACAGGACATCTGCAATATTACCTACGGATATGCTGATATTTCCAATAAGATTGAGGCCAATGAAAGTACCGTCTATGAGTGGGGTTCAGTATCCAAGCTGCTTGTCTGGGTAAGTGCGATGCAGCTGTATGAACAGGGTAAACTTGACCTTGAAGCGGACATAAGAATGTATCTGCCTGCGGATTTTTTTGCTCACCTTAAATACGATGAGCCGATCACTATGATTGATCTTATGAACCATAGTGCAGGCTTTCAGGAAACGGTATCGGAAATTGAAACATCGGACATAAACGATATTATCACATTAGATAGGGCACTCAAAACGACTGAACCTGCACAGGTAGCTCATCCCGGTGATACAGTGTCATACTCAAATTGGGGTGCAGCTCTTGGTGGTTATGTTGTCAGCTGCATAAGTGGTATGGATTACGCAGAATATGTAAAGAAAAACATCTTCGATAAGCTTGGTATGGAGCATACTTACCTCAAACCCGATGCATCTGACAATGAGTGGGCTGCCGAACAGCGTCATAAACTGCACAGCTATGCTGTAGAATTTCCCGATGAGGGAATGGAAGATATGGGTGAGTGCAGAGCGTATATAAACCTCTATCCTGCTGGATCGGCTGGAGGCACTATTTCAGATATGACACTGTTTGCAAAGGCACTGCTCAGCGAAAGCAAGGATTGCCCACTATTCGAAAAGGAAGACACTCTTGATCTGATGCTGTCACCATCGTGGATATTCGGAAACGGTACGCCGAGAATCTGTCACGGACTGTTTTATACTTTATACGGGGATGGATTGTATGGACACGGCGGCAATACAAAGGCTTGTTCTTCTGATCTTCAGCTTGACCTTAAAAATAAAACAGGCTATGTAATGATGATAAACGTTCAAAGTGATCAAGTATATACCAAAGGGCTGCCGGAACTTCTTTACGGTGAGAGCGCTCCAAAACCACAGACCAACTTTACACCGATTGATATTTCCGGCCATTACCGCTTTGGCAGAAGTGCAGGCGGAGAGGGTATGCTGCGTATATTAAGCCCCTTTGAAGACGGATTAAACATCTATAAGGATGGCAGCGGCTATACAAGTCAGAACGGTATCGAGCGTATTGAGCAGATTAGCGATACATTTTACGAATTCTCTCTGATTAACGGTACCAAAAGATATTATGCTGTCAAAAAAACAAGCGATGGTGAGGTAGCTGCTATAGAATCATTCCAAGCAATAGATCTCACGAAAATTTCCGACACACAGTATTACTGTGACTGGGCGATGATTATTCTGTTCGTACTATCCGTTGCGGTAATGGCAGTACTGTTTATCATACACTTGATTCGCAGCAGGAAATATAGGCACACTGAACTTGCACGGTACAAAAGGACAGAGTGTGTTGCTGCACTTATGTCATTTATTATCGTTGTTATGGCAGCGGTGATAGGATTTAACGATCGATTTTTCTTCTATGGTGGTATAGCCATACATTCAATGATTGCAATAATACTTTGTGCAGCGGCAATCTGTGAGGCAGCAATGCTCATACGCTGCAGATTTTTCGGTAAGGATGAAAAGCCCCGCAGACTGATTTTGTTGAATATAGAAAGTTTGTGCTGCTTGTTGACAATTATGGGTATTGTATACTGGAACTTGTATCAGTTCTGGGGATATTGATAAAAATAGCACTATTATAAAGAATCAAATCATTACAGAACAATACAATATCCGTTTTTGAGGAGGAGTGACACCAATGACGAAAACAACGGTCAAAGAGAATGGCTTTGAGGGGGTTCTTTTTTCCGGAGATGAAAGCAAGGACAAAGTATTGATTGTAATGTCAGGTTCAAACGGAGGTATGAAACTAACGAAGCAATGTGCAAAATTTTATCACCATAACGGAATACCTGCATTGGCACTTGCGCTATTTGGAACAAAAGGTACACAGCCTTACTTAGATAGAGTTCCTATTGAATATGTTGAAAATGCCATTGAATGGCTAAAAAAACAAGGGTATCAAAGAATAGGAATTGATGGCACCTCTAAAGGAAGCGAGATAGCATTGATTTCTGCATCTATGTTTAGTGATATTTCCTGTGTTATAGCAAGAGTTCCGTCATATTTTGTCAGCGAAGGGTTGACGGGCAAAAAAAAGAATAAAGGACCATCCGGAACATCTTGTTGGAGCTATAAAGGAAAAGAATTGCCATATGCACCTTACAAAACAAGAGAGTTCAATATTCCGAAGATGTTTATGCAGGAAAAGGAAATCCATATTATTACTTTCAACAAAGATAAGGACATAAAGCCTGAAAGCATCATAAATGTCGAAAGAATAAAAGCACCGATACTACTGCTATCTTCGAAGAATGACACTGTATGGCCTTCATATGATAGTTGTCTGTACATAGAAAAGATATTGACGAAAGTTGATTTTCCTTATCCTTACAAGCATATTGCTTACAATCAAATAAGCCATGCATTATTGACAGATATGCCGTTTGTCTATAAACTTGCATTCAAAACTGAAAGAGAAAATGCAAAGCAATGTACAAAAGAAAGAGAGCAACTAAAAAAAGAATTGCTTATTTGGATTAATCAGGTCTGGAAATAAGTTTCGGACAATCGACAGATTTGGATGGTGTTCTGGTCGATGAGAACGATCGGCGAGAGATTGCAGTGTTCCATCATATTGTCTTTTCCGGAAGTAAATATACTGTTGGGTGACATCGTACTTAATAGCTGCCTTTGTTACTCCATACTTAATAGAATATTTGATTAGGAATTGACAATACTTTATCTTTTGTGTTACAGTTTTCATAGCAAATAGGATCTCCTTTGTTCTTTTGGTTATGGTAAATTAACTGTAACATATCTATTGTAAACCTACAAAACGACAAAACTGAAAAAACTACTTGTTTTTTTGCGATTTTTATGCTATCATATTTGCCGTAATAAAGTAGCCTTGCAGGCATAAATGCTTGCAGGGCTACTTTTTCTATCATAACTATGGGACAATAAATGTTACTTCGCTAATGTCGGACGGCGAAGGGGGATTTATTTTGGAAGGAGGGTTTGATAATGTGAATTTAAATTCCACGGTGCTGCCTAATAAGGGGGATTGCCGAAACAAACTTTAAGTATTATTACGATTATAAAAAGAAAATGAAATGGAGAAAAGAAAATGCCTAAGACAAAACTTCAATCTGTCATTTTTACAGCAATTACCGCTTGGATTATGGTTTATATAATGACTCTTTATAATACCATATTGGCGAGTGGTTCCTTTACTAACCATACTTTTTGGATCGCATTGAAAGGAATGTGGATCGAATTCGTAATCATTTTCCTTTGTGCTTTCTTTATTTCGAGTCCTATCGCAAAGCACTTCGCTTTCCGTGTAGTAAAACCGGAAGACCGACCGATTTTTATTATATTTGCGATTCAGATTTTTACTGTTGTATGTCAGGTTGCATTGGCAAGTATTTTGGGTGTATATCACGGTTATGGATTTACATCACAGTTTATCCCCAATTATTTAGCGACATACTGTCAGAATTTTATTGTGGCAATGCCTGTTCAGTTGTTTATTGCCGGACCGATTACAAGAGGTTTGTTCAGACTGTTATTTAAGCCGGAACAAACTGCGATAAGAGAGTAACGACCTAAAGATCATAGGCAGAGCATATGAACCATACCCGCAACCGTACAGAGGAAATGGTAAACCACGAGCTTAATTTACAGCTAATCACAAAGGCTAGTATACGAGAAAAAGGGAGTTAAACGGTGTATTCGTTCTTGAATGGCAGGCATATTCCCATTCGGCTTCCGTAGGCAGACGACAGCCGCCCTTGATACGAATAAAATGATCTGTAAGCTTTGTATTGACCTGTGCGGAAGCAGAACTGTTTTCTTCATTGTATGTATCGGAGGTTTGGACAGTCTGCGATGTTTCCGAGGGTTTCGATACTGTACTCCAAGAGGAATAACTATTGCTGTCTGATTTGGCAAATATGAAGTGACAGCCCATTCCCAGTCCGATAACTGCAATGATTGTAATAAAATAGACTGCAAGCCATTTTTTACTGCCGGTTTTGTGCTTCTTTGAGGGGATACTTTTCAGTGCCATAGACAGCATATAAACTATCCACGCCCATGAAATCAGCATTGCGAGATTTTCAAGAATGACAAGCCACCATACTTTGTCATAATCAAGAAATGCAAAGTGTGACTGCCAAAGCATATAGCTGAATATGTTTGCATCAATAAACAACTTGAAGCCGTAAACAGCAATAACCGAAATGATACCGCCCGAGATCATTCTAAATTTTCCTTTCGGCAGCTTGTTTGTGATAATGCCGAAGTGCAGACCGATATGCATACTCATCAGCACGAACGACCAATATGAAAAAGCTAAATGCAGTTCACGTACCAGCATTGATGACATCAAACCGTTCATAAAGGGTGTTGCATAGCGGCTCATCATCATTCCGGATATCGGAGTTATAAGAATGGAAACAAGAAGAAAAATATTGACAGCCAGCTGTAATATCCGTATCGGGCTATACTTTCCCTTGAAAATTGATTTGTAATATTTGTAATTCAGAATATGATGGACAATGAGCAGAACAACTACGGAAATGCCAAACCATTCGTGAGGCATCTGCTTCGTAACCTGAAAAGCCATCAACAGCAGCAGTATGACTATCATGGCAATATCAATGATTCGCATAAATATCTTTTTTGTTTTCATAAGCACCGCCTCTTTTATATACAGATAATGCTCCGGGTTTGTACTCGGAGCATTAAAATTATAAGCCAAGACTGTTTATCCAGTTCTCAATATCACTTTCGCTGAGTTTTGTTTCTTTCAGTTACCGCTGTCGGCATTGGTTTTGAGGTTGTCCCCGCTTGAACCTATACCGCTTCTGTTCGATGTACAAAAAGGGATCATTCTATGCAGTCCCTTTACACTACTTCGCTTCCAGGCTTTCCCGAATATCCTTTAAGCTTACCGCCGAAAACAGGGAAGAAGCTCGAATCACCGTAACTATTGATTTTTTCAATGGTTTTTAAGGTATCCATATCTTCATCGGAAATGACAAACTCAACATCCGCATTTGTTTTCATGTGGTCGGGATTTGCGGTCTTAGGCAGAACAATCATTCCGAGCTGAATATCATAGCGAATGCAAAGCTGCGGTACGGACACGTCGTATTTTTTAGCGATTTCTGCAATAGCGGGTATTTTCAGTGCTTCACCGTGTGCAACAGGACTGTAAGCTTCCATAACAATGCCCTTGTTCTGACAATAATTGATCAGATCAAGCGGTGTGTTGGCGATATGACAAAGCACCTGATTGACCATCGGTTTTACTTCCGCATTGTTCCAGAGATTGTCAATATCCTCTTTCAGAAAGTTTGATACGCCGATAGCTCTCAGCTTGCCGGCTTTGTAAGCATCGGTCAGTGCCCTCCATGCTTCAAGATTGCCCTCAAAATATCTGTCATCTGACTGATTGACTTCTACCCAAGGCTGAGGACTATGAATTATCATCATATCGATGTAATCAAGTCCCAGTCTTTTCAATGAACCGTCAATACCTTTGGATGCAGATTTGTAATCCTTATGCTCGGCAGCAACCTTTGTTGTAATAAATATTTTGTCACGGGAAACCCTGCTGTTTTTTACTCCTTCGCCAACACCATTTTCGTTCGCATAAGCCTGAGCTGTATCAATATGCGTATAGCCAATTTCAATGGCAGCTTTCACAGCTGCACCGACCTTATCATCATCAATAAGCCATGTGCCGAGTGCAAGCTGGGGTACAACAACTCCGTTTGAAAGTGTTACTGTATTGCTGAACATCATATTTCCTCCTTGATATTATTTGGTTATCTCATCCACCCATTTTTTGAGTGAGCTTTCCGATGTCATAAAGGACAGCTTTTTGCCCTCAATCACCTTTGCACCTTTGGCAAGTGCCTGTATATTGTTTGTTGAATTACCGAGTCCGCTGCCGCCCGAGGTACAGAAGGGAACAACTGTCTTGCCCGAAAAATCATAGCTTTCCATAAAGGTATCTATGATAGACGGCTCACGATACCACCATATCGGAAATCCGACAAAGACAAAATCATATTGTTCCATGTTTTTGACCTTTGACTTTATCGCCGGACGGCTGTTTCTATCATTCATTTCAACAGAACTGCGGCTGTTTTTGTCCGTCCATTTCAGGTCTGCTTTTGTGTAAAGCTGCTCCGGCACTATCTCAAAAAGGTCTGCTCCTGCTGCTTTGGCGAGCTTTGAGGCCGCCTTTGCTGTTGTACCGCTTGCCGAGAAATACGCTGTTAAAATTTTGCTCATTTGAATTACCTCCGATTATTTTTTGCTGAATTATGCACTTTGTGGCATCAATTCAATGATAGCATCGCTGAACAGGATATGTAAATGGTTAATATGCCAGACGAAAATATATTCAAGATCGCCAGGCAATGGGGGAAGGACAAAGTGCCCTTCAGCTTATCTTAATTTATGGTACGCTCGAAGATGGAGGGAATACAATTGTTCTATTAGGGTCAAACAGGCTCTCATCCACCTTTCCATCATGCCGAGGCAACAATCTCTCCTCAACCACTTTCCTCTCGTTCATCTCAAGTAATATTACTGAAAAAGAGTTGTTAAATTTTATGCCCTCAAGTGTTTTAAAAAAATCCTCGAAAATATCTTTGTTTGTGATTATTATGGAATATCTTGTATCCTTGAAGGTCTCCGGTTCCCAAATATCTTTTAAAAAAATATCCCCTAACATAGCTATCAGAAAATGCACCTCGCTGTGAATTTCTTTTTTATACATATCATCATCTTCCGAAAGTTCACCGAAAGGAGGGATAACGTTTGAAAAATTCCAGTATAGCGGTTCATACCCCGCTACTCTAAGTGCGAATCTTATATGGTGATTAAAACCAAATCTACTCTTTTGCAGCGTTGGATCAGTTTCTGTCAGTGGTGTTCCGAAAACAGGTCCTATGGTATAGCCACGGTCAAAAAGTTCACGCATGATAATGCTCTGTACCATCTCACGCCGCTTTTTACTTTCATTACGCCGTCTTTGTGCTGCACGCCTCTGTGGAGTATCATCGGATTTCGGTACCATACCGTTTGCTTTCATCAGATCTTCGTAACTTATGCCTGTTGTTTCGTCTGAGTTTTCCGCTATCACAGCGATAAGTTCCTCCTCGAGCGGCTTGGCTATCGTACCGTTGACTATCCTTGAAAATGTGGTCGGACTTACCCCGCACTTTGCGGCAAATTCTGCCATAGACAGATTACCCTTAGCAAATTTCAGCAGCTCGCCGAGTTGTTTCTGATATATGGGGACATATTCTATTTTTTCATTTTCAATATTGGATTTATCTCTCATATCAGTCATTCTCCTCTGCAGCTATTTGTAAGCTGATTTCTATAAACTGTACACATAGTATATCATATCTTTGCATTCGGTTCAATCAATTTTGTTTTAGTTTGTAAATATATACAAATAATAGATTTTATTTTTATGCAACTACACGAAAATATTCTTTGGACGCAATAAACTGTTTACAAATGAATTTAAATAAGATATATTTATCATACACTAAATGTTGAAATTAAATTTAATGTTTTGTGTATGATTAATTTTGTGTTCGTTATAACAAACACAATGAAAGAAGGGAGGTATTAATATGAGTGCTATTATTGAAAATGGTATGATTATAAAATTAGACGATATTCCCGAAGGTAAAGAAATTCTTTATGACTATGAGCTGACTGACACTAAAGTGATACAGAGAGGGTAAAAGGGCTGCTGTTACTCGGCTCGGTGCTGCTCGAATACAACGGTCATGATATGAAGATTACCGTTTCGCTGAATGTAACAAAGATATATAGTGGAGCATTCTTATGTTTATCGCATCATGTCGTAAATATTTCATCGACAGTCAAGGAGATCGTGAAAAACACTTTCGGTTATTTTACAATCAGTTAATATAGTATTGGCAAAGGAGAGAAAAATCATGCTGTTTTATAATTATGTTTTAAAATGCAGGAGCAATATCGAGCGGAGCTATAATATTGACGAGATCGAGAGGCTTAACAATCGGTCGTTTATGAAATATGTACTGAACGAGGACAAGGTGCATTATATCACCAACCGCAGCTGCAACGACAATACGCTTACGGTATATGCCGCTGCCGATGTGAATACTTGCAGAGTCGGAGGACTGAAGGACAGTATTATAAAGTCATTTGTCGATTGCAGTATTGTGAGCTGCCATGAAGTGACAGTGGACGAAATAAAACGTGGTCTTGAAATGTCGGACTTTGGCAGCGGCAGAAAGCTGCTTACAAAGCTTAAACTCGATTACCGTTCAGGTGGGTTGTTTGATCCATACCCGTATAATTGGTCGGGACAGGTCATCAATTTGCCGAAGCTTAGCAAGGCGGAATGTGAGCGGCGTGCGGATAAGATACTCGCTTCGCAGAGCCTTAAAGAGGAGCTTGAACGCATTTACTCGGATAAGAACAAAAAGGAATATTACGGACATCCTGTACACTATTTTGTCAGTGCGGGAGACTGGGGTGCGGCGCAGGATATATACGAGCTTATTCTAAGTGCTCTTTACAGCAACAGCAGACTCATTTCAAACCGTCTTTCTGTTTTCAGAAATTTTAAAAAGGGTGCTTACCGTGACGAGAGATACCGCCAGCACATTGCGGTTTCGCAGGACGGAATTATTATTATTGAGCTTAACAGCGATTCGGGTACGGGGCGATTTGCCAGTGATTTTTACGAATTTACGAAGGTCACGGGCGAGATACTCGATGAAATGAAAAAGGATACGTTGTTTATTTTCGTTGAGATAATGGGAAAATCAATAAAGAACAGCGATGCAGTCAGCAGCATCGTTTCAAAGGCTGACATCATACAGCTTACAGAAGGCTCGGGCAAATACGAGGCGGCATCGAAATACCTTAACGATCTGGTGAGCAAATCCGACATCAAGGCGGATGACCCAAATGAGGCGTTGGATTACCTGCCGAAGCATGAGTCCTACACCGTTTCGGATATTTACAGAGCCTATAACTCATGGTACGGAAGTGGTTTGAAAAACCATATTTACAAGGCATACAAAAAAGAAGATTGCCTCACCGTTGAGATAACCGAAACTGACAACAAGCCCTACGAGGAACTTCGGGAAATGATAGGTCTTAGTGATGCAAAAACTGTCATAGACCAGATCGTTTCGGCAGGTAAGGTAAGATGTATGCGCGAGAAAATGGGTCTGAAAAGCGAAGCGTCATCTTTGAATATGCTGTTTGCGGGTAACCCGGGTACAGCAAAGACAACAGTCGCCCGTCTGCTTGCACAGATACTCAAAGAAGAGGACGTTATCAAATCGGGCAGGCTTGTCGAATGCGGCAGACAGGACCTTGTTGGCAAATATGTTGGCTGGACAGCAAAAATAATCGAAGGAAAATTTAGGGAAGCCGAGGGCGGTGTGTTGTTTATTGACGAGGCATACTCGCTTGTTGACGGGAGCAATACATATGGTGCGGAGGCAATCAACACCATTACGCAGCTTATGGAAAATTACCGTGACAGTGTTATCGTTATCTTTGCGGGCTATCCTGACAAAATGCGGACATTCCTTGAGCAGAATGAGGGTCTGCGCAGCCGCATTGCCTTTCACCTTAATTTTCCCGATTACACTGCCGATGAGCTTTTGGACATTCTGAAGCTTCACACGGACAAGAGAGAATATACTCTTTCGGCGGAAGCCGTTCCCGTGTGTCGTGAGATACTAGCAGGAGCGGTTGGTGTCGAGAATTTCGGTAACGGGCGCTATGTCAGAAACCTGCTTGAACAGGCAGTGATAAGGCAGTCGAGCCGACTGCTCGCCGAATTTGCTGACAAAGAGTTTACAAGCGAGGATATGTGCCTGTTAAAGCCCGAGGATTTTGAGGCGGTAGTGCTTGGAGTAAAGGATCAAAACAATATCAGGCTTGGGTTTGCGGTGTGATACACCGCAAGTCCGATCTGACAAAATAACATAAAGCCAGAAAGGAAGTATTTATATGTTGCAAAAACTGATATTGGAAACCGTTTACAATCTGTTTATCAACGCAGATAAACAGATTTTTGAATGAAAGGAGGTGATTACTATGTTTGGAAATAGTGAAAAAAACAAGGAAAAGCTCAAAGAAAAGGAACTTGAGGCGTTTAACACTGATGTTAAGCTTGCGGAATTTCATGCCCGTGTTGAAAGAGGCGAGCTGACAGAAGATGAGCAGCACTTTTTGGATTCCCTCCTGCACGGCGACCCCGAGATGAACGCGGAGCTGGCTGCATTGTTTGACGATACCGATAAGCAGAAATAGTTAGCCCTCTGCACAATGAAAAAACGGCATCTCTGCTCTGTAAAAGAGTATGAGATGCCGTTTTTTTAAGCATTTTCTGAACAGTCATTTTTGCACGCATAATGTATACGTTCAAGTAATTCGTTTGCAGCAGTCCTATCAATTATGGCTTTTACAAGTCTGTCGATATCCGAACCGTCCGTATAGTCGGCGGGTGCGAAATATTTTATACGATTTTCTTTAAGCATTCGGTGTACCTTTGTTTTATCCGAGGTTGAGCTGCTATACACACCTATCGAATGGCCGCCGTTTACATTTACAAGCTTCATACAGGGAATATCCGTGTCGCTGTCGCCGATGTAGACGATGTTGCGAAATGGTATGCGGATATCCTCGGGAGCAAAAAAGCTGTTGACTCCGGCGTCGTTCACATCAAGAACGCCCTTTGCAATTCTGAACAAAAACTGGGTCTTGTTTGTGTAGTTGACGACCTGTGCAGGCCATACTGCAACGTCCCTGTCATTATAGAGAAAGGAGCTTGCATAAATCATTTTGAATGCGCCCGCCTTTGCGGGAATAGTGCCCTCGATCATTTCCTTAAGTCCTGATGAGATGATATAATGTTCAACGGTCACGCCGTTTTCATTACCATAGGTGCGTATCCTTTCAAACCATTCTTCAACCCCCGCAAACAGCGATACCTTAGAGCCGTAATCCATCAGCCTGCTTTTGGAAAAAATTTCTCTGCCCTCTGCCTCCTGCTTCATTTTGTACATATACGCAAGGTTGGAGTCCATCTCGCTTTCAGCCGCCAGCTTATCGCACTCCGCCCAAAATGATGCAACATCTCCGTCATAAACATTTTGAATATACCCCTGTGCCTGCATATTATCCGGCGAGAGTGTCTTATCGAAATCATAGCAAATTGCAAGAACAGGTTTGTGTTTTTTGTTATCACTGCTTAGCATTGTCCGTTACCTCCAAAAGTTTTTCCCATACTTTGACGAGCGCAAAGGTGTCAAGTTCGCAGTATTTAAGAAGATTTTTTCTCGTTTCGACAAGTTCCTCGGCGGACATTTTCTCCATTGCAGGGAAAGCGTTCATAGCATCACCGCCGTTTTGAATGCCTTCGAGATTGTGATAGTCAAGGTTCGGGTCATCGGGGAAAAGGGCAGGGAGCACGCTCTTTATGGAAAAGCTGCCGCCCATAGCCTTATTATAATACCAGCCTGATTGGAATGGTACAAGCAGATCAACGATATTGCTTTGTATGCTAAGCAAATGCTCCGAAAGGTCAGGAAAATATTCTGCAAGTTCTTCAAGTCTTTTGCACTCAAAGGTTTTATTGTAGACCGTCACACAGACGTCAGTGGGAATATCTCTGCAAAGTGCTTCGGCAATATCTCTCAGCGGGTCTGTTCCGGCTTCGGCAAGAAACTCCTTGTGGAAAAGTTCTCCGCCCTCGCACTCTACATAGTGCAGAGAATACTGAAAGGGTATCTGTGCATAGGGTTTCGTACCGATATATTTTGGAACAGCGGGCTGAACACTTTCAAAATCAAGAAAGTACAAAGGATACGTCAGTGTTTTTAAAAACTCTGCTATTTTCTCCTTGTCGATGTACTCGCCCCTATCGTGGAGGAAGAAATCTATCTGGCGGAGCTGAATTTTGTTCTTGATGGTACTCTCGCTTTCCAGAGAGGCAAAGTCCGCAAGTCCTCTGCCGTAAAGCTTGACCTTATTATTCATGCTTAATCTGTAAAGATCGAACACGTTTGGTTTCGGCAGCACCTTGGAGCAGTATCCCCAATAGCTGCAGTCTTTTGGCTTACCGCACTGCAAGCCGAGGGCGATATTTGGCTCGGTATCACTGTCAAGAACGCTTTTGGCAAGCGCTAAATCAGCCTTGACTTCGGGAAGCTTTTTCGCAACATCTTCGGAAACATCGTCTATCCTAAAAAGTTTATGCAGATCGGGATTTCCGTTGAAAACATATTTGTTGTTAACGTACATTAGATACGTTCCCGTGACATTGATTCCGCAGTTTTCAAGGATATATTTCTGATAAGCTACGTCGTTTATGTATTTGGGCTTTTTTATTTTTGTTGAGCTTTTAACTTCATATATCGCATAACCGCAGCCCTCGCGCTTTAATATATCAACGGCACAATAAAGCCCATCAAAGCTGAACGAAGCTTCACAGATAACGGGCGTGTTTTTGACAAGCTCCTTTTTCGTACGCTCTATCATTTTCGCAAGGTCTATTCTGTCGCCGTTATATTCTGTTACATCGACAAAATCGCCGAAATAGCCCATTGCAAGGTCGCCGACCTCGTTGCCCGCCGCCATTCGCTGCAGTGCCATATCGCTTAAAACACACTCTTCGGGCTTATACTTATTGAGCCACGCTTTTTTCTGACAGTCGCAAAAGTCGCAGTATTTTGATTTTGAAAAATAGAACAATTTTATTCCTCCGTTCATAAACAGCATTACCTGTAGAAATTATACCACTCTGAAATTTTTCTGTAAACAGTTTTTGAAAACCAAAAGCACTACGGACAGCGATTTTACAATATAGACAAATTTTGATATAGGCAAATTTCGATTTAATTTTTGTGGTTATAAACCAAAAAAGTGTACAATACTCAAAATAGATTAATCTAACTGTTTACAATCCGTCCAAAAATATGGTACTATGAATTAGGTATGATGCTGCCATAAAATAAAATATTGGAGGAAGAACAATGAGTAATGAAACAAAGAAGTATGATATGAGTGATTTTAAAGAAGCGCTGAAGGAATTCTTAAATGAAAATAGCGTTGATAGTGATTTTAATGAAAAATGGGACAACGCAATAAATAAATGGAAAGAATACCGCGAAAAAATAAAGAGTGATGACTTGCCGCTAATCGCTGAAGGCGGCAAGTCGTGGGCAAAAAGCAATGGCGATGATACTGAATATCTTGTCAATTTCTTGCAACAAGAGGTTTTTTTTGGTGGTTGCAATGTTAACAATCAAGAACAGGTAATGATATTCAATCATCCCCAAAAGGAAACGGATAAAGACAAAGAGTATAAAAGCGAAGCATTGTATTGCAAATACGATCTCAAAAATCCTGATGGTGTGTCGAAAGAAAAAGCGGAAAAGTGCTATTACAAGTGTAATGATGAAAACAAAGAACAGATCGAAAAAGTATACAAAGCGAATATCGTCTTTCTTTTAAAAGAAATTGTAAACGCAGAAACATTGGAAGCAGTTATCGAGCTTGAACAAAAACAAAAGTACTGTGCATTTATTTCAAAACAGAGTTTAAGAAAAATGGTATTTCTTGAATCAATGAGCAGGAATGAAAATGACGACTTGTACAATAGTTTTATGTGGGTATGTAAGGATGGAGCTTTGGAAGATGCTGCCCAAAGGCTTAGAGCTGATTATAAATACACAAAAAATCCGACTAAAAATGAGCAAACCTTTTTCTATCACAATCAGAAAATGTATGCCAAAATGAAAGATGCATACGCAGAGGTTAAAAAGGAATTGGCCGATGAAAAGGGTGAAATCAGTGAACCTATCAATGTCAAAGCTATGACCCGGGAGCAGATATATGAATTGTATCGTTTTATATGCAGCCAATATTTTAGAAAGCAAAACAAACTGTTCACCGATTTTAACAACATTAACGTCATTTTTAATGGTGCACCCGGAACGGGCAAGACCTATACGGTGTCGCAGGATATAAAGGCTCTCAATAATTTAAGTGACTTGTATACCCCGCCAAAAATGATACAGTTCCACCCGTCATATACCTATCAGGACTTTATCGAGGGCATTAAGCCCATGGGCATAGACGAAAATGGAAATCTTAAGCTTCAGGTAGTAAACGGCAGCTTTAAGGAGCTTTGCATAAAGGTAAGAAAGGAAAACGAAGTTCGTTGGCAGAATATGCACCTTGATGAGGATAATGAGAAAAAGAACAGACCGAATAAGGATAATCCTAAGACCCTTGAGAACTGGCCGCATTATTACTTTGTTGTTGATGAGATAAACAGAGGAAATCTGTCCAATATCTTCGGTGAGACGTTTACGCTTCTTGAATACAGGGATTATGATTTCAGTGGCACTGACGGCATATACGATGAACAGCAGGACGGCGAAAACTCATCGTTGAGCCTTACCGAGACCGTATGTGCCAATGTTATAAAGCAGCAGCTTGGTATGGATGGTGTGGGACATACGGAAGATCTATACTACAAAAAGATAATCAAGGCCGATGGCGACTTTGATGTAAAATTTGGTATACCGTTCAATATTCATTTTATCGGTATGATGAACGACGTGGACAAAAGTATTGACTCCTTCGACCTTGCTTTTAGGAGAAGATTTAGATGGGAGCCGATGTACTGCGATTATAAGGCAATATTTAATGTGCTTGCCGGTTGGCCGAAGACGTCAAGCGAAGAATGGATATCTTCGGTAAAAGAGTTTGTAAGAGCATGTATGAAATTAAACTATTACGTTACAGGGATAAAAAGCAATCTGTCCAAAGACTTTGGATTGGATGAAACAGCTTACAAAAAATCGAAGGAATACGGCAGAGTATATGAGATAGGGCAGGGCTATTTCTTGAAAATAAAGAACGTTATCTCACAAGGGTACAAGAAAATAGGTGCCGAACACAGAGGGACGCTTTTTGATAATTACATTGCGGGAACGATAAAGGAATATATACGCCAGATGGAAGACAATGAAAAAACGATCGAGGATTACCTCAAAGAGGCAAGGAATGCTTTCGTTGGAAAAACAGGGAAATAACTAAAGAGAATGAGTGACGGTTATGAGCGATAATAAAATGGAGCATAGTGTGCTCAAAAAAATTAAAAAAATAAATGATAATATTAAATTTTTAAAGAATAATGAGAATGAGTATAAGGTCGTTTTAACTTCGGTTAAGTTCCATTTAGAAGTTGAAGGAATAGGTACAAAAGACTTTGCATTTCTGGACGAGGGCGAATACGGCAAAATCAAATTTGAAGAAAAAGAATATACATTGACGGAGAGTGATCGTGAAAAAATAAACAACTCCGTTGATGAATTTGAAAAAAAATCATACCCTGAAAGCAAGCTTTGGGACGATATTAAGGTGGACGAGCTCGTAACACACACCTGTGTAATGAACGGCGGCAAGGATGCACATAACGAACTTGTAATGTGGTCTGTGTTTAAGGGCTATCTGATCGAAAAGGAAGAAAAGAGTGATCGGGAGATCGTTATAAAAAAGGGGAAGCAAGTCGAATTTATGGTTAAAAAGAAAGAAAGTAACTCTGAAGCTTGGTATATCACCTATGACGACGAAAAGCAAAGCATTGATATATCTTCCGAGGATAAGTCCCGCATTGACAAAGCGGTTGACAATATCCTGGCTGGGCTTCAGAAACTTTGCCCCAATATGGATTCCTCCGTGCTCGGCGGTCTTGAGGATAACGGTAACAGCAGATACCGCCTTATCGCATACCCCGATTACAAAAAGCACAAGCGCAAGCTCGATAACCAGGAGAATAAGCCTATATTTCAAATCGGCAAATACAACTCCGATGATGATATACATTATTACGTAACTACGGGACTTTACAGCGGTGTTATCAATTTCGCCAACGGCAATAAGCTCAAGATAGCATCGGGATATTCCGAAGAACTGTTCAAGCGTATGCTTCAGCGCTGCTGCGGAGTATATGCCGACAAGAAAACATCGAAGGAAACATCGGAATCGGACAGCAGTATTTACTCGCTTATAGCACAGTATCTATACTTAATTTCGTTGCGAAAGGCAATGGAGAAAATTATCCCAAGAAAATATGTCTATCTTAAGGACAGGGGCTACAGCATTAAGGGAAACATCGACATTAACGAATATATCAAAAAGGATCTTGTTAGCTTCGACAAGAAGATATCCCATGTCTACCCTGAGCGAGTCGAGATAAAAAATATACTTGTTGTGCTCTATGCGGCACTGAAAAGCTGCAAAATAAGCGACAGAGGCAGCATTCTTCCGAAGCTTGCGACATACAATGCCTTTTTCAGAGAAATCTGCTCGGGCAAACGTCCGACTCCGCAGCTGATAAGGAACATTCATAATGAAAAGTGCCTGAAAAACAGCTTGTACGCTGATTTCAAAAACACGCTGGAGCTTGCGAGGATAATACTTCAGGAGGAGGACTCCGCCCCCGGCAGCGACTCAAAAAGCTTGGGAATAAGCGGGTATCTTATAGACGTATCCTTCCTTTGGGAGATGTATCTTTATCACGTTATGAACGACAAGCTTGACGGTTGGGAGGTCGAGGATCAGAAAGACATATATATGTATGAGAATAAGTTTTATAAAAAAACCAACCATCCCGATTTTGTTTTGACAAACAAAGAAAACGGTGATATATATATTCTTGATGCAAAGTTTAAGCGAATGATATTTAAGGAACAGGACGTTGATAACCATGACCTTCAGCAGGTGCATTCCTATTCATATTATTATCATTTGAAATTTCCCGACAAATTCAAAGGAACTGCACTTATATTTCCTTCCAAAGAAGAGTATAAGGATGCTGATAAGGGCTATAACTGCAAAGAAAATGAATCTAATATGTTCGGATTGGATGATGACAAAGCAAAAGAAAAATTTAATATACTTGCACTTAGGGATAACCCGAGTGATTTGAACGAAAGTGAAAGGCTTTTTATTAAAGAGCTTACGGATTTCCTTCAAAACCATAAAGAATAGATCTGAGAAATCAGTGCCAAACCACGGGCAGAGTTTTTAAATGATTTCATAATTTATAACAAAGAAAAACCGCTTGTTTACTTATGTTTGTGTAAACAAGCGGTTTTTTGAACAGTGCCGGTAGTGGGACTCGAACCCACACGCCCTTGCGGACAACAGATTTTGAGTCTGTCTCGTCTGCCAATTCCGACATACCGGCA
>CADCOE010000070.1 GCA_902802985.1 uncultured Ruminococcus sp. | reverse complement strand
TTGTTATTATAACAAAAAAGCTACGCTTTTGTCAACCTTGACCCACCGTCTAAAGTCGCTGGGATTGCGGTTGACATTATTTCAATAGTTTGTATAATATTTTTTGGCTAACGGAAATTTTCTGCGAACTCGAAATTCGTTCCCGTCTTGCTTTGCCATCGGCGCAACTTTACAAGATAATTTGTTTTGTACGAAAAATCCAATCAAATCTCATTCGCCCGTATCGGCCATCAACACTACTTCCACATCAAAGGTAACCGCTGTTCCGCCGGATTTTTCACTTGACCGGAACAGACTCAGCGTCACTTTATCACCGGGTTTATAATTTTTAAGAATATCCACAAATTCGTTGATATTTTTAATATCGGTTCCGTTAATAGCGGTAATAATATCGTTGGCTCGTGCCTTGGTGTCGTTGAGTGGACTGTCGGACGCAATTCTGGTAATAATCATTCCTTGTGGGATATTGTTGACCTTAGAACTGTACAAAGTAGCAGTTTTCCCTTCAATACCAAGTGTACCACGGTCGTTGACGTAACCGTACTTAATAATTTTGTTGATAACATCAACAGCGGTGTTGCTGGGAATCGCAAACCCCATTCCCTCAAAATCGGTTGCTACCAGTTTAGAGGAGTTAATGCCAATAACAAAACCTTCACTGTTGATCAGGGCACCTCCCGAATTACCGGGATTGATAGCGGCATCCGTCTGTATGTATTTGACATAGCCGTTGGTAGAAAGAATACGATTGACGGCAGAGATCGTACCGACAGTAAGGGAATTAGAAAATTCCGAACCGCCGGGATTGCCAATCGCATACGCATCATCCCCCACAAGAACATCGTCAGAATTAGCAAATTCTGCCGCCTTCAAATCCGAAGCATCGATTTTGATAACGGCAAGGTCAGTTTTTCTGTCAATTCCGATGATCGTACCAAGATACTGCCTGCCATCGGTCAAAGTAATCATCACACCTGTTGTTTTGCTGTCATTCACTACGTGACTGTTGGTAGCAATGTAGCCATCGGCGGTAATGATAATACCGGATCCTTCTCCGCTGGCAGTAATGGTATAATCGCTTCCTGCGTGATAAGAGGAAATACATACCACCGAATCCGATGCTTTTTGATAGGCTTTTCCTGCTGCACTGGAAGACTCACGGTTCGTACTGGTATTGTGAGTAGAAACCTGAGGTCCGTTTTCATCCGCTCCCACGCTGGGCGCATCCGGCAAAGAGGTATCGGCAGAATAGGAATGTTCCGCTTTACTGTAGGGTGATTCCCCGGAACGGGAGCTTTCCTGCGATATATTTTTATCATAGGTAGTGGACTGCACCAAAAACAGAACAACCGCAACCGCAATAATTCCGAGAACGGAACAAACACTCCATAAAGCGACCTTCACACCACTATTATTTTTTTTGGGAGGAGGTACAGGAGGCATCGGTGTGGGATCATATCCGTTGCCCGACACTTCATAGCCCCGTCTATAGGATGGATAGGGATTTCGAGGATAAGAACGGTCGTATGATTGAGCAGAATACGGCATTGGATGGTTCACGTTTTGATGATTTCTATTAACATCTCCATACGGCATAGGAATATTTCTATTGCCCGCATAGGGAGCCGGCTGCTCCGCGTTTTGATAAGCCTCACCACTGTACGATTGGTTGTTATTAGGGGTATTTCTCTCTTCAAATTCATCAGCCATTCATTTTAGCCTCCTTATAAAAATGATAGGATGGGATTACGAATTTTTTCTTTCTTGTTTTTTGTGAACGGTTTTCTTAGGAAGATAAAAATTAAATTCGCAATACTCTCCGTAAACACTGTCTGCCGTAATATCACCGCCGTGCATTCGGATAATACTGCGGACAAGGTACAGTCCGAGTCCTAATCCCTTTTTATCCTTACTGCGGGATTTATCGGTCTTATAGAACCTGTCAAAGACCAATCCGATTTCGGCTTTCTGAATACCCTGACCGCTGTTTCTGATCACAAAGTCAAATCGTTCCAGACTTTCGGTGATATTAAAATCAATACATCCGCCTTCATTGGTAAATTTTACCGCATTTTCTATCAGATTATAAACAACCTGATGAATCAGGTCTTTATCTCCGTAAACCATTTTGGGAGTGATCAGGTCAAGCCCTCGTATTTCGATATTTTTCTTATCAATTTCTTGTTCAAAGGTAATGATGACGGTAACAAGGGTTTCCAGCAGATCAAAGGTTTGACAATTCATTTTCAGTTCACCGCTGTCGATCCTTGACAAATCAAGCATTGAACGCACCAATCGGGACAGCCGCTTGATTTCTTCCGATACAATATGCAGGTAATAATTCTGCTTTTCGGGCGGAATAGTTCCATCAAGAATACCGTCAATAAAACCTGCAATGGTAGTCATTGGTGTTTTCAGTTCGTGCGACACATTCGCCACGAAGCTTTTTCTGATGTGTTCCGATGACGACAGCGATTCTGCCATATTATTGAAGGCAACCCCCAGCTCACCAATTTCGTCATTGCTGGATTCACTGACCCGCACGCTGAAATCACCTTTTCCGAATTGTTTTGCTGCCAATGCCATTTGTTTGAGCGGCTTGACTAAATTATAAGAAAAGATACCGATTGCCAAAAAGGAAATGGATAATGCAGCAATAGCGGACAAAATAAAAATTTTGAGTACCATATCCGAAAAGACAGCAATGTCATTGCTATCGGACGTAACGATAACAACTCCCATAATATTACTGCCTTGGTTATAGTAGATGGGTCTTGCTGCAATATAGCGTTCACTCTGATAAAGTCCGCCCAAAGTCCCCTTAATAAAGCAGCTTCCCTCTTTCATCGTACGCTGTACATAGTCAGGTGCTACGATCATATTAGTTTTGATCTCTGTCGTGTTGCTGACGACAAGTATGGATTTAGCATTGGTATTGGTCACAACAATATCAATGCCGACGTCATCCACATACAGCTTCAAAAAATCATTGATACTGTCGGGATGGTCAATAAACACCGAGTCGGCACGGTCATTGATAACCTGATTAATAGCCACATTTTTACGGATAAATTCTGCGATATTTTCCGCTCGATTGTCCAGCACTACTTTTTTTTCATTGGACCAATAGTTGGTGATGGTCAAAGTCAGGATAATGCCAAGTACCAAAAAGCTGAAGAATACGATCAAAATGCTGACGTTCATATATTTTCTGAACAGCGATCTTTTGGCATAAAAACTATTCTTTAACCTCAAATTTATAACCTACTCCCCATACGGTCTTTAATGCCCATTTATCCGACACGCCCTCCAGTTTCTCTCTCAAACGCTTAACGTGAACATCTACGGTTCTTGAATCGCCGTAATAGTCGAAGCCCCATACCTCATCCAGAAGCTGATCTCTGGTAAATACACGATTAGGATTGCTGGCAAGATGATAGATTAACTCCATTTCTTTCGGAGGTGTATCAATCTGTTCCCCATTCACCTTCAGTTCATAGTTGGTAAGGTTAATGACAAGCTTGTCAAATTTAACTTCTTTTCTGGAAGATTCCATACTGTTTTCACTTGGCACCGTATTGCCTCCAACACGTCGGAGCACGGCTTTAATTCTTGCGACAATTTCTTTGGTTTCAAACGGCTTGATGACATAGTCATCCGCACCAAGTTCCAATCCCAGCACCTTGTCAAATACCTCTCCTTTTGCGGTCAGCATAATGATAGGGCACTGCGATGTTTTTCTGATCTCACGACACACCTGCCATCCATCCAAAACAGGAAGCATAATATCCAGCAAGATCAGATTGGGCTTTTCGGTTTTAAACTTGGTAACCGCCTGACCGCCATCATTAGCGATCACTACTTCATAGCCTTCTTTTTCGATATATAATCTGAGCAGTTCACAGATATTAATATCATCATCTACTACCAGTATTTTACCCATACTCATATTTTACACACCTTTCAGGTTTAAAGTGGATCTCAAAAAAGATAACACGAATGATAATATCATTATACCATAAACTTTTCAATTTTGCGATACATTGATTAATAATAAATGAACAAAAATTTACGGTCATTTTATTGCTTGTCCAACGGTCGTATCTTATTCATCGCAGTTGCAATAAAATAATGATTTGAGAAAAACAGTTGTTTTGTGAGAAATTAGAAGACAATTATTACATTTTGCCGTCAATTTTTACATTCCTCTTTTTTATGATATACTTTGGTGATATAATGATTAACACACAAACACAAAAATAATATTCAAACACAATATACGAGGAGGAAATTGGTATGAAAAACGAAACCATCTTATTTCCACAGCATTCGCAGGCAAATCATTATCAGTTCAGTAAAAATATCAACGGAACTTTGATTTTGTCCAAATATACCTCCGATGAGGATATTGTCCATATTCCTGCCGAAATTGATGGAATGACCGTCACGTCGATTGCTCCGGAAGCGTTTGCTGAATGTTCTGCTGTTGTTAGTGTTATATTGCCGGACAGTATTCAAAAAATCGGTTATGAAGCTTTTCGTAATTGCACTGCACTCGAAACCATCACTTTGTCATCTTCCTTCACCGAAATTGACAGCGGTACCTTTTGCGGCTGCACCTCACTCAAAACGGTTTGCTTCCCCGACGAACTGGAAATCATCGGTGACTGTGCTTTCAAAAACTGTACTTCGCTGACAAAGCTGCATCTTCCTTCTCATCTTAAGACCATCAACATCAAAGCATTCCAAGGCTGCAATGCACTCTGCGAAATCCATCTTCCCGACACTATCGAAAGAGTCGGCGAAAATGCTTTTGACCGTACCGGTCTGTATGAAAATGCTGACAACGGAATTGTTTATATTGATAACGTTCTGTACAAATATAAAGGTTCCCTTCCCACTTCCGGCACAATCACTGTCAGAAATCGCACCAAAATCATTGCCGATAATGCGTTTGCGGACTGTACCGGACTCACACAAATACAGCTTCCTGCGGGTTTGACTTCTATCGGCAGCTTTGCCTTTTATAACTGTACCTCTCTGACTTACATTCATATTCCCGAAAGTGTCAATCATTTGATGTGGGGGGCTTTTTTTGGCTGTACCTATCTCAAATCTATTTCCTTACCTAAAGACATTACAACCCTGGACGGCACCTTCTGCGGCTGTACTCACCTATCAAACGTAGATCTGCCCGAAAACGCTGTCACCTTGAATGACACATTTCGAGGCTGTGTTTCCCTCTCGGAAATTGACCTTCCTTCCACACTTCAAACCATTGGTTATGGCGTCTTTGCACAATGCCGCCATCTGAACCGTGTGAATATTCCCCAAAGCGTTGTTCATTTCGGTCAAGACATTTTTAGCGGCTGTCATCCTCATCTGGTGGTATATAAAAACTCTCAAGCCGAAAAGTTTGCTGCCTTGCACCACCTTGATTTTATACGCATCTGAAAAAGGAGAAACTATCTATGGAAGAACGATTTTCACGAACAGAGCTGCTCATCGGCAAAGAAGCTGCCGTTAAATTGTCAAAATCACGCATTGCTATTTTTGGAATAGGCGGTGTAGGCGGTTATACCGTCGAAGCACTTGCCAGAAGCGGTATCGGCACACTGGATCTGATCGACAAAGATACCGTGAGTCTTTCCAATATCAACCGACAGATCATTGCTCTCGACTCTACAGTCGGAATGCCCAAAACGGCAGCCGCCAAACAGCGTGTACTGGACATCAATCCTGACATCAAAGTCAATGTATATGACCTGTTTTATTCTGCCGAAAGTGCAGACCAATTTGACTTTACACAATACGATTATATTGTTGACGCAGTCGACACCGTCAGTGCTAAACTGGAGTTGGTAGAACGGGCAGAAGCAGTCGGCACACCCATCATTTCCTCGATGGGTGCCGGCAACAAACTGGATCCCACTCGTTTTGAAGTAACCGATATTTATCAAACTTCTGTGTGCCCTCTTGCCCGTGTGATGCGGCGGGAGCTCAAAGCCAGAGGCGTCAAAAAGCTGAAAGTTGTCTACTCCAAAGAAGAACCGCTCACTCCCTATGAAACGATCATTGACCCAATCACGAATAAAGTAACGCCTGCCAGTATTGCATTCGTTCCTTCCGTGGTCGGTTTGATCATTGCTTCGGAGGTGATCAAAGATTTGAGCGGACCGTTCCGGAACAGACCAACAAAATAATACTTCACCAGTAAAAATGATTTTCTTAACACAAAGATCCGCCGCAGGAAGGAATGTCCTGCGGCGGATCTCAATTATGCCTCTGCGGATCGTGATTTGTCAGAGGGCAGTTCCTCGCCCTTTTCCACTTCGCCGTACAGAATATTTTTTGCCTGTTCGGGTGTCAGCACTCCACTATATTGATTGTAATAATATCCCGGCGGAATAACGCCAATATCAACACGTGTTGCATACCGATCTTTCCAAGACGGTATGATATAACGTTTCAAAAGCATTACCACCCCTGTGACAAACAGTATCATACTGATCCATTGAGAGGTAGAAAGACCAAACCAGAGTCCTCTGACAGCATCTCCTCTAAAAAATTCGTCCACAAATCGAATAATGGGATAAACGATCAAATAAACGGAAAGCAGCGTACCATTTTTAAGTTTCTTTTTGTTAAGAAGCACCAAAACCAGTACCAAGAGCAGATTAAGCCCTGCCTCGATCAGTTGTATCGGCAAACGGGTCACACCGCTGGCATCGGGATACATTTCATTATGATACATCAAACCGAAATGGGACTCTATTCCATAACAACAGCCAGCTAAAAAACAGCCGATCCTTCCAAAGGCGTGGAACAGCGGAATGGCAGGTGCATAAATATCGGCATAAAAGGAAAAATCCAGTTTCAGCTTTTTACAGCACAGCATTCCGCTCACCAGACCGCCTATCAATCCTCCATAAAAAACCATTCCACCGAACAAAGCACCCAACAATTCAAGTGCTCGCTGAAAAGATGACGTCAGGTCATCCATATGCCCTAAAATATACCATAACACATCGGGTCTTGTCAGTGCATACAAAATATGTGCCCCAAAAAAAGCGCCGATAGTGGCAAACAACGGGATATTGAGGATATGTACTTTGCTGTAATCCTTCCGTTTGCGAATCAGCACCCATACCAGCAGTGCCGAAAACGCAATGCCTGTTAACGCACAAAGACCATACGTTGGTATTTGCTTGCCGAACACATTGATATAAGGAAACAATCGATCAAATCCTTTCGTGTTGGCATCGTTCTGCTTACGATGCCGTTAAGCGAAAAAACAGCCAAAGATGTCTTGGCTGTTTTTGAATGCTGCTGTTTCATTAAAAATCGCTATAGAACGAGTATTCCGAGAATACCGACGGATCATTGGCTGCTGTACAGATGGCACAAGTCATACAAGCGGAGCAAACGACAAGAATACCACTCAGGATCACAGCAATAATACCGCAAATCAAACCGGCTGTTGACGGACCGCCTTTAGGTGCACCTACAGCGGTGTTTTTGGTACCACCCATAGAAGCAAATACGATACCCAACACACTGATAACGATACCAAAAATATTGATGATCAAACCAAAAACCGGTATCCAGAAAATAGCAAACAATACGAAGTCCGTCACCAAACCGATAATCGAACAGATCAAACCGACAACAGAAAGAGAATGACCGGGGGTCGGTCCGCTGTACGGAGGATTGGTCACTGTGGGAATATTCTGCTGGCCCATCGGCGGCTGTCCGTAAGACTGTCCATACTGCTGACCCATCGGGGGCGGTGTTGGCTGTCCATAAGTATTATTTTGATTGGGCTGACCATATGGACTGCCCGGATTAGGCTGACTGTACGGATTTTGATTAGCAGACGGCTTTTGCAGCATATTGGGATTGATTTGATTTTGCTGCGGCTGCTGCGGCAGTTGATGCGGTTGATTAGACTGTCCGTAGGAATTAGGATTATTGTTGAAATTATTGGGGTTATTCGGATTATTATTCATATTCATTCACCTCATAAAATATAGGCAATACCGACAGACGAAATCTGAGGTATTGCCTGACACATTACTCCTGCCGTTATTAAAGCACTCCTGCTGCCCCTGCTACTCCTGCCACTGCACAGATCACACAAGCTACGCAAGCGATTGCAAGAACATCCAGTACCAATGCGATAATGCCGCAAACCAAACCGGCTGTTGCCATACCGCCTGCTTTCATACCAACTGCCATATTGGCTTTTCTTGCTTTTGCAGCAAACACGATGCCAAGGATAGCTGCTACAATAGCAATCACATCAATAATAAGAACTAATGTTCCATTATCCTGTGACATACCGCTGAACAACCACGGAAGGACAAGAGAACCCACGCCACAGCAAAGCGAAATAATCGCACTCTGTTTACCCGGTTCCTGACCGTTAGGCTGCTGATTAAACTGATTGTTCATAACTTTTCTCCTCCTAAAAATATAAATCCTAAAACGTCCTTTAATAGAATTTTACGCACACCACAAAATTCTATTATACGACAATCATATCACTTTAATAACAACAAGTCAAGTTTTAAGATACAACAAAAAAACGTCCGCCATACTTTTTTACATTTTTGATAATATCACGTTTATTTTTTTATAATTTTTGACACTATTTCATCCGTATGCATTCCTCTGGAACCTTTGACAAGTATAGTGCTGTTGGGGGTAATCCGAGAAAACAAATATTCGTACGCCTCCGTATTGGTATCAAAGCTGTGTACATCACTGCATCCGTTTTCTTTGGCTCCCTTGGCGGTAAATTTTGACAGTTCCCCTACAGTGATCAATGTATCAATATGGATCTGTGCAAGATGGGTTCCTACATTATAATGTAAACTTTCCGCTTCCTCACCCAGTTCCAACATATCGGCAAGCACAGCAATGCTGCGTTCAGCTGCAATACTTTTAAGTACATCAAGCGAAACAACAGTTGCTTCCGGACTGGCATTATAGCTGTCATCGATCAGTACAAAATCCTTCAGTCGGTGTATCTGCTGACGCATAGGTGCATTTTGATAGGTAAGAAGCCCGTTTTGAATAGTTTCGGCAGAAAGCCCCAGCAGTTCACCGATAGCAACCGCAACCAATGCATTTGTCACATTATGCACACCCAGTGCAGGAATGGTATACTCGGAAGATTTGCCGTTGTGATGACAGACAAATCTGGTATGAAAATCCTCATTACGGATATTGTCCGCATAATAATCACATTCTGTATTCAGTCCAAATGTCACGGTACGGAATTTCTGCTTATGATGAAGGGTTTTCAGGAGCTTATCATCCCCATTAATAAACAGTACACCATTTTCGTCAAAGCTGTTGGTAATTTTCAACTTTTCACGCATAATATTTTCCTGTGTTTTGAGGTTTTCAATATGTGCCGTGCCAATATTAGTAATAACGGCAATGTTTGGCTGAGCCACACTGCAAAGACGCTCCATTTCCCCAAATTCACTCATTCCCATCTCGATAACAGCAGCTTCATTGCTGTCTTGTATATCAAACATTGTCATAGGCATACCGATCTGGCTGTTTTTGTTGCCCTGTGTTTTCATTATATCAAAGCCCTTAGACAAAGCGGCTGCGATCATTTCCTTAGTGCTTGTTTTTCCAACGCTGCCTGTTACGCCGATCAGACGAATGTGAAACGTATTTCTGTAGCTTCCCGCCAGTTTTTGGAGTGCCGTCAGTGTATCGTTTACTTTAATATACGGTTTTACTGCCCCTTTGGGAGCGTCATTTTCTGTAAACGATGCACTCGCACCATTGGAAAGGCAGTCTTCAATAAAGCGGTGTGCATCAACTCTGGCTCCCTTAATAGGTACAAAAAGTGTTCCTTCACTTACCGCACGGCTGTCATACTGTACATTATTAATTTTGGTATCGGGATCTCCGCAAAGGATGGTTCCGCCTACGATCTCCGCAATTTCTTTAACAGTTAATATTTTCATCACAAAACCTCACTTACTGATAATATCGGCAATAACCTCACGCTCGTCATAATGTGTCTTAACACCGTTTTTGTCCTGATAATCTTCGTGACCCTTACCTGCCAAAACGATAATATCGCCATCTTGTGCATTTTCGATACAGTAACGTATGGCATCCGTTCTGTCAGGTACGACTACATACTGACCGCCTGTTTTAGCAATTCCCGTTTTAATGTCTTCAATAATATCCATTACGTTTTCAAAACGTGAATTATCCTCTGTAATCACCGAAAGATCAGATAACTTACCTGAAATTTCGCCCATTTCAAACCGTCTGTCACGAGGACGGTTGCCGCCTGCACCAAACAGTGTCACCAATCGCTTAGGATGATACTCCCTGAGTGTGGTCAGAATATTCTCCATACTGACGGCATTGTGAGCATAATCGATCAGCAACGTAAAATTGCCGGGAACCTTGACCGGTTCTACTCTGCCCTTGACCTTAACCTCGTTAAGCCCGTCAAAGATCTGCTGCTCAGTGACATCAAAATGAACAGCAACCGCTATTGCCGACAGTGCGTTATATACGGTAAACTTTCCGGGGATGTCAACATCAACGGACATATTCCGTTTGCCGTTGACATCAAAGCGTACTCCCAAATAACCCGGCTTTGACAGCAATTCCTCATGAGACGCCCTGAGTTGTGCCTTTTCGCCAAAACCATAAGTTTCTACCCGGCAAGTGTGGTTTTCCAGAATTTTGTCCACTGCTTCATCATCAATATTCACAATCCCCGTAACACACTGTCTGAACAACATCGCCTTGCATTGTCTGTACTCTTCAAGGTCAGCGTGCTCCACACCACCGATATGATCGTGTGAAAAATTGGTAAATATCCCATAATCAAAGATAAATCCGTCTGTTCTGTGCCATTTCAATCCAAGGGAGGACGCCTCCATCACAACGACCTTGCAGCCTCTGTCAATCATCATACGCATTGCCTTCTGTATTTCGTATGATTCAGGCGTAGTATTGGCAGTTTTGATCAGATCATCTCCTACCATAATACCAAGGGTACCGATCACACCTGTTTTGTAGCCTCCCTTTTCGAGAATAGAACGAACCATAGAAGCTGTCGTCGTTTTTCCCTTTGTACCGGTGATACCGATAGTCGTCATTTCATCGGCAGGATTGCCGAAATACTCTGCACTCATAAAAGCGAGTGCTCTTCTGGTATCATCCACCTTAATGACAGTACAGCCGCTCACTTCGACATTTTTACTGACAACAACAGCCGATGCACCTGCATCTGCTGCCTTTTGTGCCAAACTGTGGCTATCCAAATTGGCACCGATCAAACAAACAAAAACGCATTTCGGGCACGCTTTCCTTGAGTCGTATATTACATCAGAGATCTCTATATCGATCTCTCCCTGTATCACCGTATAATTCAATCTTGTCAATAGCTTTTCCAGTTTCATAAGAATGATCCTCCGCTCCAAAAATTAAACAGCGTGGAAAACATACGCTATCTATTTTATTTTATCATATCCTCCCTTATTACTTCAAGACTTTTATTCAAAACATTTGTGATTTTATGAAATACAGTTCCCTTATCCATCCGATCAAAAATCATAAAGGGGACTATGGCATTATTATAGTTCGTAAATACTGCAAATGCTACGCTTTTGTTCTTTGGTTCTTTGTTATATTCAATATGAAAAAAGGGTGATTTTCGATGGTTGAAAAATGTGAATGAAATATATAAGAGGTTGGCGGACCATTTGAACCGGATGAAGTACTAAACAGAAATAAAGTTTCTCCTTCTGTCAAGTTTAAAAGAAAATTTGTCAAGAATACTTGACAAACTGCAAAGGATATGATACTATATAGGCACAGGATAAATGAAAGGAAAATTTTTACATTTATTGTGTGTCTGACAGGTTTTTTGAAGGTGTTCATTATGGATAAAAAAGAAATTCTTGCCAAAAATAAACAAAGGTCACGCAATACCCTTGATGAACGTGAACAGCGTATTTATAACGCCTCGTTCGGTGTCGGTGCCGTTGTTGTCGGAATTTTGTGCTTGTGCTTTAGCATCTATAAGGCGCTTCATCACGAAATGTTTTATGAGGATGTCGCCATTATTACAGCTTACCTTTGTACAACCTTTCTGTATCAGTTCAAAAACCTCAAAAAGGTATGGTATCTTATTGCGGGAATTGTAACAGGCATTATTGCTCTTGCCAGCGTTGCTCTGTTCTTTATGGTGACAAAATGAACGATATAGAATTTCAAAACAGACTTCGTGTTGCCCGTGCCGAAAAAAGAATTTCACAGGGCGAACTTGCCGAAATGGTGGGCGTTTCACGTCAGACAATCAGCTCTATCGAAAATAATCAGTTTTGCCCCAGTGCTAAGCTGGCTCTGCTGATATGTATTGCCCTCGATAAAAAATTTGAAGACTTATTCTTCTTTGACGAACAGGGCGACTAATTTAAGATTATAAGTTTACTTCATATACATTCCTCCTAAAAAGCAGCAAATGCCCGATTATGTTATCATAGTCGGGCATTGCTGTTTTATTCTGTTTTACCCCAACTGTTGACAGAGAGCCGGCAAAAAGAAAAACGGCTCAAACCTACTGTTCAAGCCGTTTTTGTTGGTTGCGGAGGCAGGATTTGAACCTACGACCTTCGGGTTATGAGCCCGACGAGCTACCTAGCTGCTCCACTCCGCGATATATAATGTC
>CADCOE010000069.1 GCA_902802985.1 uncultured Ruminococcus sp. | reverse complement strand
TCAAAGACAGGGGACTCTATTTTTGGTTCTTCCTCTTTCTTTGTTTCCTCGGACTCGCCGCTGAAGTCAAAGACAGGGGACTCTATTTTCGGTTCTTCCTCTTTCTTTGTTTCCTCGGACTCACCGCTGAAATCAAAGACAGGGGACTCTATTTTTGGTTCTTCCTCTTGTTTCTGCTCACTGAATACTTTTGTAAAGTCAAATCCAGGCATATCCGTCTTGGGTACATTATCTTCCTCGGCTGCATTCTGTGTTGGCGTATTAGAGGACTGCTCGGGCAGCTCTGACGGCTTATTGGACGGTAAAGCAAAACTATCATTTTGGCTTTGTCCGCCGGAAGTATCCTTCCACACACCGTCATTGTTGGTATCTTCGGAATCGACCCAAACTTCGCCCGACTCTATGAGCATTGGATTACCCTTACCGTTTTCACCCGATTCGTTAATATTCTCGGGTATCTGATACATATGTATGTTCGGTGTAATACCAAACATCGGCACATTCCAGTTGAGTGCATACACCAGCGTTTCTACCACATAGCACGCCCATTTTTCTGCCATACAGGCATCCTGTGTCAGCACCTTGATCGACTGCAGGATCGCGATACACTTATCAATTTCCGGTTCATCGTGAGCAAGATACAGAGCATTACAAACACCCTGCTCGTACGCATCCAGAAAAACCTTTCTTTCTTGTTTAAGATCGGGAATAAAATCATCAAGGAGAGTTCGCAGCTGCAAACCGTCAATAATCACATCTACTCCGTAGGTCTTAATGATGTATCGCAATGCTTCCTTTGCATTTTGGAACGTCAGTTTATCTTCTTTTTCCTGCTCCAGCTCTGCTCCGCAAAAAGGACAACGTATAATCAAGCCGGCACGAGTATTTGTTTTCCACTCACTGCCACACTTTTTACACTGCATTGTATCTCACCGCCTTCTTTGGGAATTTCATTACCACATTCCCATTATCATATCCATTCCTCAATTAATGAATAATAGCACATCTATTACTATACTAAATTTTTTATGAAACTTCAATAGTTTTAACAGAATTTTTATACATTTCATCAATTCCAAATCTTACATATCAAAACATATTGAGATTCATAAAAAATAATACAGTTAAAAATAAGAGGTCTTTCCAATTCACCTCCCGAACAGGGTTGTCAATTTTTCAAAACACCTCTATATCTTTCTTCCGCCAACGCCATATTGATCAATACAGCGTCCACGAAAATGTCCTATATGGATATTATACTAAATTATATTACATAAATCAATAATTTTTATAAAAATATTGCACAAACTTCCCTTTGTTTTTTTTTACAATCGAGATGGTTCAAAAAAGGGACACAAAGGTGCCCCCTGTGTCCCTCCTTTGATTTACGGTTTAGGTTGATCCTCTCCGCCTTTTTTGCAGCACTGAATTTTTTCCGGTCCCACTGCCGATTCAAACGAATACTTCACCGGAATTTTCACACAAAGTTTCTGCACCAGCAAAAAACTGCATACTTTCTTATCACCGCATTCCCGACACACCAATTCGGGTTCACCGCAGCATTCCATCTCAATTTTGCCGATCTTTGCCTCGGGAGCAAGGTCGATGGGCACACTGACGTCCAAACAATGAACTGCTGTTTTTTTGCATTCGTTGTCATTGCCGATACATTTTGGTTCAGGATAAATTTCATATTGTTTACTCATAATTTTGAACACCACATTTCTTAACATTTAACAAGCTTTCACTTGTCATTTGTTAATATAATATGCGGAAAAAATATTTTTGATATTTACTTTTTGCCAAATATATTATAGACTATTAATCAGCAGACCGATAACCAAACGAAAGGAGATACAGCAATGAGCGAAATGAAAGATTTTGAAACATTCAAAAAACAGGCGATCGAAGAAAATGAAAAAAAATACGGTGAGGAAATACGGGAAAAATACGGTGAGGATGCCGCTCAAACCAGCACTAATATTATTATGGGGCTGACCGAAGAAAAATGGATTGAATCCGAAAAACTGCGTCAACAATATGAAACTGCTTTAAAAGAAGCCGTTGTCAACGGCTATGATCTCAATGACCCCAAGGTCATCGAGATGTGCCGTGCCCACGGCAAGTGGGTCAGTATGTTCTGGGAAGATGGCGCCTACAGCTATGAAGCACACCGCACACTGGCAGAAGTTTACACACAGGACGAGCGTTTTATGGAATATTACGAAAACATTGCTCCAGGTGCTGCCGAATATCTCAGCAAAGCGGTGATCAACTACTGCCTAACAACCGAAAAGACAGTATAATACCTTCTTATATGCAAAGCCATCAAAAACGGTATTTTCGGACAGAGATCGATACGCAGTCATCAAGCCAGTGGGGGAAGAGCATCACCTTGTGTCGTTTCACCGCTGACACCGGCAAACAGCCGTCTTGTTTCAAAGGCAAGTCCACGGTGTTCCTTGGCGGTGAGCAGAGGGTCTTTTTCCAATATCTTTCTGGCTGCTGCCTGCGTATCCTCCAGCGATACCAAAGAAGACATCTTGACTGCTTTCAGTTCAGGGAGTCCGTGTTGCCGTGAGCCGAAAAAATCACCCGGTCCTCTCAGACGCAGATCTTCATCTGCGATCTGAAAGCCATCATTGGTACGGCACATTACTTTCAGACGCTGCACGGCGGTACTGCCTGTTGCATCTGAAACCAAAATGCAGTACGATTTAGCACTGCCTCGTCCGACTCTGCCTCTGAGCTGATGCAGCTGCGACAAACCAAACCGTTCGGCATTTTCCACCATCATAATCACGGCATTGGGAACATTCACGCCTACCTCAATGACGGTTGTAGAAACCAATATATCAATTTTTCCTCGGGAAAAGTCACTCATTACGTGTTCTTTTTCCGAGGATTTCATTTTACCGTGAAGCAAAGCAATGCGGTATTGTCCCAACTCCGTTTTTTGAAGCTTATCCACATATTCCTCCGCAGAGATCAGATCCATTGACTCATTTTGTTCCACCAGAGGACAAACAATATAGCACTGCCTGCCGCTGTCGATCTGACGCCGTAAAAATCCATAAGCCCGATGACGCTTGCCGCTGTCGATCAAAAACGTGTCCACCTTTTGCCGTCCGGGAGGCATTTCATTCAAAACCGACAGATCCAGATCACCAAATATCATCAAAGCCAGCGTACGGGGAATAGGCGTTGCTGACATTACCATAATATGAGGACTGTCACCTTTTGAGATCAATGCCGCTCTTTGTGCCACGCCAAAACGATGTTGTTCATCTGTAATGACCAATCCCAAATGATGAAAGGTCACATTTTCAGAGATCAAAGCGTGTGTACCGATAACCATATTGATACTGCCATCTTGAAGCTGTTGGCAAAGTTCTCGTTTTTTGGCTGCTGTGACCGAGCCGGTCAGCAGACCGATCGTAATAGGGCTGTTTTGTAAAAGTTGGCTCAATGACCGGAAATGTTGTTCGGCAAGTATTTCGGTAGGTGCCATCATTGCACACTGAAATCCATTTTTCACTGCCGTATAGCATACGGCGGCGGCTACTGCGGTTTTGCCCGAGCCAACATCCCCCTGTATCAACCTGTTCATCGGGCAGGGGAGAGACTGCATATCCTGTATGCAGTCTTTGACCGCTTTTTTCTGGGCATTAGTCGGCTCATACGGCAGCATAGCATAAAATTCTTCCGTAAAGTCCTGTTTGATTTTATGAGAAGCCGTGGTCTGCCTTCCTCCCTTGAGCCTTGCCATACCGAGCTGTAAAATCAGCAATTCTTCAAAAACCAATCGATTTCTTGCCCGTTCCAGTGCCTGTTCGTTGGCAGGAAAGTGAACGCTGCGGATCGCTTCATCAAGTGAGCATAAATCATACTGCTGTAAGATTTCCTGTGGAATAGGATCGTTGATTTTTTCGGGGAGCAGTGTTAACGCCTGTCGGACTGCCTTTTCAATTTGTTTGCCGGTCAGATCCGCAGTTCGGGGATAAACAGGGCGAATGGCCTGACATTCTGTCGGAGCCACGGCAGGCGACTGCATTTCGTAAGACGAAAAATGGCGTTTCACATACCCGTAAAATAAATATTCTCCGCCATTGCGGAGTTTTTCATAGGTATAACGCTGATTAAAGAACGTCACTCTCATACTGTCGCTGCCATCCGACACATCCAATTTATAGACAGTCATATTTTTTCGCAGTCTTGCCGGCGGATAGATATGCTCTACCAATGCTTTGATACAGCACGGCTCTCCCGATGGTGCATCCTCTATTGTCAAGAGATGGCTCCAGTCCTCATAGGTTCTGGGATAAAGCCGGAGCAGTGCTCCAACAGTATCAGCACCCAGTCTGGCAAACAACGCCGCTCTTCTGGCACCAACACCGTTGAGGGTCTGTATCGGCATTTTAAACAGTGAACCCATTCTTTGACCTTCTTTCTTTTAGTGTCTGTATCCGGGCAGTCAAAACAAACTCTGAACTCGAAATGAAAACACGGTAAGAATGTGGATCACCTTACCGTGTTAACTGTCATGGATCATTGAAAGATGCGATTGATGAACAGAATGAAAAAATCACACCGATCGTTTTCCCAATATTTCGTCTATCATTCCACTGAGAGAATAAAGTAATAGATGGGCTGACCTCCGTCGATCAAAGATACTTCTACATTAGAGCCAACCTTGGACTGAATCGTCTCAAACGCAGCATTAGCCTGTGCTTCGGTGACATCTTTGCCGTAAATGACCGTAACATAAGAGGTATCACGATTGACCATATCTTTTGCCAGCTTGACCGCTGCATGAACGGGATCTTTATCCTTGTGGGTAAGTTTGCCGTTATTGAGGGCGATAATGTCACCTTCTTTGATCTTAGTAGCACCAAATTCCGAATTTCTGGCGGCATAGGTTACTTGTCCCGTCGATACCGACCTTGCGGCTGTCATCATATATTCGCAGTTCAGTTCGGGGGTAGAATCTGCATCGTAAGAAAGCATTGCCACCAGTCCCTGAGGAATGGTACGTGTCGGAATGACGATCACATTTCTGTCTGTTACGAGCGGCACCACCTGCTCGGCTGCCAGCAGGATATTCTTATTATTCGGCAGAACAAACACAGTCTTGGCAGGCGTTGCCATTACTGCTTCCAGAATATCTTCGGTACTGGGGTTCATACTCTGACCGCCGTTGACGATATGCTGGCATCCCAAATCCTTGAATACCGTTTCCAGTCCGTCACCTGTTGCCACCGCCACAAAGCCTACGCCGTCAACAGGAGCGACCGGCTTCAACTCTTCCCGCTTTTTTTCCTCCGCTTCTTTTTTAGCCTTGGCATTTTCATATTCTTCATTGGCTTTACGGTGCTGTTCCTTCATATTTTCTATTTTCACGGTAAGCAGCTGACCGAAGGTAAGGGCTTCCTCCAGTGCTTTTCCGGGATTTTCGGTATGAACGTGAACCTTGATAATATCCTCATCCTCTGCCACTACCACACAATCGCCGATGGTTTCCAGATAAGACTTCAGTTCCAGTGGACTTTTAGTGACTTCGGATGATTTGCCGATGATAAATTCGGTGCAATAAGTAAAGTTGATAACCGAGTCAAACTGTGCAGCAGCGTTCTTAAAAAAGTCCTCGGTATCGTCCGTTTTATCAGATACAGCACTTTCTTCCGGTACTTCGGCATCGATCATAATGCCATCCCGCAGCAGTGACAACATACCTTCAAAAATCAGGCATAGACCTTTTCCGCCGGCATCTACAACGCCTGCCTTTTTGAGAACGGGCAGCATTTCGGGAGTTCTTTCCAGAGCCTCATCGGCCGCCGAACAAACCGCTCCCATCACAATGACCGGGTCATCCTCTACATCTGCTGCGATCTTTCCCGACTCACACGCCATTCTTGCTACTGTTAAGATAGTACCTTCCGTAGGATTCATCACGGCATCATATGCCTTTGACACACCCAGCTCCAAAGCGGTGATAAACACTCTGCCGTCCGCCTCGTCAACATCTTTAAAGCCGTTGGCAATTCCTCTGAACAGCAAAGAAAGAATAACACCAGAGTTGCCTCTGGCACCTCTGAGCATAGCCGATGCTGCGGCCGATGCTGCCTCCGAAAGACTGGTGGGGTTCATATTTTCCAGTAACTTAGCGGCTGCTTCCATTGTCATCGACATATTGGTACCGGTATCACCGTCAGGCACCGGAAAAATATTGAGTGCGTTGACCTCATTTTTATGTTTCAGTATATTGTTGGCACCGGAAATAATTGCATTTTTAAAGCTTAAGCCATTGATCATTGTCTGCACTTCCTTCATTTGTTTCTTAATGTGTTCTTGCTGCAATTTGCACAGCGTATCATTAACATCATAAGTATATTATCGCAAATTCGTCAAACAGTCAACCATTAAATGAAATTATCTGATTTCAACGATCAATTTGATGGCTGTTCTTTCGGAACCGTCAATTTCTATACTGGTAAATGCCGGAATACAAACAAGATCTATCCCCATAGGTGCCAGATAACCTCTGGCAACTGCAACAGATTTGAGTGCCTGGTTGGCAGCACCTGCCCCCACAGCTTGTACCTCCACACAACCATAATCTCTGATCACTCCGGCAATCGCCCCCGCAACCGAGTTAGGTGACGATTTGGATGACACCTTTAAAATTTCCATATTACAATTCTCCTCCTCCAAAAATTATGAGCATTGGTTTGCAACACTATCCTGTCAAAATAGCAGGATAGTGCATCACAGACTAAAATCTCATGCTACTATAATATATGCATTTTTTATATTATGCAAGTTATTTGTGTAAAGAATTTATTAATTTTTTGTCGTCCTGTTCCATTTTTATTCTTTTAAGGAACGACGTTTTACCCGTACGATCATCTATGGTAAACTTAATACACTCCATTTTACACTTTCCGTCTGCCAAATCAAACCTGACCGGCAATTTTTCCTTGAATTTTTTGATAGCCAATTCTGGCTTTACCCCCAACACTGACCGACACGGTCCTGTCATTCCCACATCGGTAATATAACCTGTACCATTTTCCAAGATTTGTTCATCTGCTGTCTGTACGTGCGTATGTGTCCCGAACATAGCAGATATTCTGCCGTCCAGATAATAGGCCATTGCGATCTTTTCGGCAGTTGCCTCTGCGTGAAAGTCAAGAATGATCATCTTTGTATCAATTTTTTTCAGAATATTTTCTATAGTAATATACGGATCATTCAAACTCTCCATATACATACAGCCCATCAGATTGATCACTGCGACACGATTTCTGCCGAAATCATAAACGGTATAGCCGTGTCCGGGGGTGGTACCATCGGGAAAGTTTGCCGGACGCAGCAAACACGCCTCTCTGTCAAAAAGCGGATAACTCTCTTTGCGTCGGAAAGTATGGTTGCCTGCTGTTATTATGTCCACACCACTGCTGAATAAAAATTCTGCCGATGCCGGAGTGATCCCGTTGCCATCGGCAGAGTTTTCACCGTTAGCAATAACAAGATCTATTTTTTCGTCTTTTTTCAGTAAAGGCAGCTTTTCCCGAAGAAACCGGCAGCCTATAGAACCTACTACATCACCTATTGCGAGAATATTCATTTTTAATTCCTTTCTAATCCCTGTCATACAGATACAACATACTATCTTTGACAGCAAAATTGTGGGATACTCATAATTGTAAAATTATTTCATTGTATTGTCAATACTTCTGTTTCGCCTTCTTAAAAGAGTTGGAATAAATTGTATTACTTATTCGATTTTTTATAGCAAAAAGTTGTATATATATACTTTATTTTATTGAATAAATGTTATATAATTGTTGTAAATAAAACTTTTAGAAAAGGAGTATTTTTATGTTTTGTAAACAATGCGGAAAAAACATTCCTGATGGTTCGGCGTTCTGTGAATTCTGCGGTTCCTTTACATCCGGTACAGAATCTCAATCCAATGCTTTTGCACCCAAGCCTGTACCCACTGAACAACAGAATGTAATCAATCAACCACAGCCGTCATCTCCTACACCGCCTCAGTCATTCGAGACTCAGCAAAACTCAATACCGCCTCAGCCGTTCGGGGCTCAGCAAAACTCGATGCCATCTCAGCCGTTCGGGGCTCAGC
>CADCOE010000068.1 GCA_902802985.1 uncultured Ruminococcus sp. | reverse complement strand
GGCACATGAAAACCCGCTTGAAAAGATCAAAGAAATTAAATCAAAATTGCGATCTGTATCAATTTTTTTAAATACTCCTTGTTATGGAGGATCATATGCTATAGGTTATTTTTATGATCCAGAAGTCAAAAAGTGGGCAACATACCACAATGATGAAAGAGGCAGCAGTTTGTACCATTATTATGACTGCGAAGAAGAAGCTATCGTTCAAGTATATAAAATGGTCAAAATAGAATATAAGCTTCAGCAACATTGATGTGGATAAAAAACATACAAATTCATTGTAGAATATGGAAATGATCTGGGAACAGCAGTTGGCAAAACTGCCAAGATCGTTTTCAAGGAGTTTGGCAGAATTTTTGTGAATAAATGCTTTAATGATTGTCCTCTTCTACACCACAAAAACAAACACACTGATGTGTTTGTGAAATAGAGTTGTATGGGCAAAAAGTATGTATATACAAAACGGGCAGAAACTTTGAGAGTTTTCTCAGGTTTCTGCCCGTTTTTAATTTGGAAAACTAACCAGTTCCAGTGAGGGAACATCGGTATCATTTACGGTAGATATGATTACGATTCAGGGCAATCATATGATTTCGATGACTTGATTGTTGATATGCACAAAAAATTATACATAAAGTTTAAATGATAAAAACATAAAATTGTATAAAAGGGAAAATAGTGTGCTGCAAAGGGAAAAATTGGACTAAAACCATTAGCTGATGAATATGATTATAATAGTGACATACTCCCCCACCCATAGAGGTGGGAAACTTCTTGCCCATTTTAGGGTAAACACTAAATATGCTTACCATCATTATCACTGTTGCTTCTTTGTTCAGATAGGTTCATTTACTTTATGAGTTTTACAGATGCTGTTGCAGAATACAGATATGTATTGGATTCTGAGAAATGGGGTGTTTGAGATGGAGAATACAGAAAGTCCTAAGAATAACAAGAAGCAAAACCGCATATTCCTTTACAACCTGTTGATGTTCTCTCTCAAACTTTTCATAATTGCAGTCATTGTTTTTATGCTGCTGAATTATGTGTTTGGTATCAGCAGAAGCCAGAGTATCAATATGCAGCCTGCCTTGCAGGAGGGAGATTTGCTGATTTATTTCCGAATGGTAAATGACTATGTGGCGGACGATATTGTCATCATCAACTATCAGGGAAATAGAATGCCGGAACGTGTTGTTGCTGTGGCAGGTGATACGGTTGAAATCGAAGATGACGGACTGATTGTGAATGGAAATTTGGTGCAGGAATCTGAAGTATATACAGAAACCTGTCAATTTGAGCAGGGCATCACACTTCCTGTTACTGTACCGCAGGGTCAAGTGTTTGTTCTGGGCGATAACCGGCCACAGGCCACAGACAGTCGCATTTTTGGCTGTATAGACACAGGTGATGTTGAAGGGAAAGTAGTTGGATTGTTCCGCAGAAGGAACTTATGAAACTTTCCACAATAATGATGTTAGTTCTTGTGTGGCTGAATATTTATCAGACATACAATAGCTATAGATTAAATTTATTATTTTATCAAATGAAATGGAGGATTTTGTATGAAAACAAAAAAGTGGTTAAGTATGCTGATGATTTTTGCGATGATTTTGAGTTTTGGAGCTGTAAGCGTGTCTGCTGAGAGTGAAACCACTTATGACCTTGCCAATGCTGCTTTGACCAAGGATTTCCAAGTGGCTGACGGTGTGGATATAAGCAGCTTCAATACATTCACTTTCAGCTTCACCACTGATGATGCAGATGCCCCCACTGTTGGCAATCAAACTGTTACTGTTGGTACACAGTCCGGCGACCACGCTTACGGAAGTCTTACCCTTAACAATGTGTTTGATATTGATGAATTCACACACGCCGGTGAGTATGCTTATACCGTGGAAGAGGTTGCAGGCAGCAATGATAAGATTACCTATGACGATAGTGAGTACAAAGTTCGTGTCTATGTTGCTAATGATGGCAATGGATTGAAGTTTGATGGTGTCACTGTACAGAATGAAGATGGAGATAAGGTTGACCCTACAAAAAAAGGAGATACCAGTGCTTTCAACTTTACAAATACTTACAAAGATAACTTTGAAAATGACGATGGTGTATTGAAAGTGACAAAGTCTGTTACGGGTTCGTATGGCGACAAGACAAAAACATTTCCGGTTACTGTAACACTCACCATTCCGAGTACTGCTGCTGCCACTGATGTTGCATTGGCAGACGGAAGTGAGGGTACGCTTAGCGGTCTGACTGTTACTGCAAATCTGTCTGACGAAAAATCAATTATTTTCAGCAAGCTCCCTGCCGGAACGACCTTTAAAGTAGAAGAAATACAGGATGCATACTACACGGGTAAAATTTCAGGCAGTCTTGTTACTGAGAAGATTTTTGCTGCCGGAGAAAATGTAACAGCAACATCCACCGGTCCTATCGTGGATAATAACGGTAAAACCGTAACTCTTACCAACAATAGAGATTCCATTATTCCCACAGGTGTTGTTATCAATAATCTGCCCTATATCTTGATGGTTGCGCTAGGCGTACTGGGAACTGTATTTATCGTCTTGAAAAAGAAAAGAGTGAATGCCTAATGTATTTCCGTTCTTACGGGGTACAACTATATCCATCTTGGAGATAAGAGAGGAAAAGACATTATGACGTTGGAAGCGTTCGGAAACAAAGCGGTCAGAGTATTGGATCGAACTACAGACGTTATAATTGAAATGACTATTTTTGTGCTGCTTCTATTCGGCGTGTACTCTCTTTGGGATTCAAAACAGGTGTATCAGGAGGCAGATTCTGCCAATTATACTGCCTACCGTCCCGATGTCGAAAATTCTGCCGGTTTTGAAGAACTGCAGACGATGAATTCGGAGGTATTTGCTTGGCTGACTGTCAACGATACCCCTATTGATTATCCGGTAACGCAGACGAACAACAACGAGAAGTACATTAACACCAACGCTGAGGGGCAGCACAGCCTCTCCGGCTCCATATTTCTGGATTACAGAAACAGCTCTGACTTTGATGATTTTAACAGTATTTTCTATGGTCATCATATGGAACAGGATATGATGTTCGGTTCGCTGAGCAATTTTACTGACAAAACATATTTTGATGAACATAGTTATGGAAATTTGTATTTTAATGGACGAAATCACGGAATAGAGTTTTTTGCTCTTGTACGTACGAATGCTTATGACAGTCAAATTTTCCGCCCTGCTGTAACAGGCGAGGAGGAAAAAAAGGCATACATTGACGAGATTATCTCAAATGCAGTCTATTATAGAGAAACGAATATTACAACAGATGATCAAATCATTCTTCTTTCAACCTGTACTAAATCCATTACGTACGGACGGTATCTTTTGGTTGGAACTCTCAGCGACGAACTGCACCTGCAACAAAAAGAAGACGTCGTTTCCGCTGTAAAAATTGATTTGGGAATTGACCGTCATCTGGAAAAGATGATATGTCTTCCTATGTGGGTGTGGTGGATCATACTTGTTCTTTTGATTGCAGCATTGATTGTTGTCAAGATTTGTTGGGGTCGAAAAATATCCCGTGAAAAGAGGGGATAGAGGCAATGAAAATGAAAAAGTACACCAGGGTATTGAGCGTGCTTTATTTATTAGCAATACTGCTGTCACTTGAAACAACAGCATATGCATTGAAATCCTATGACCCGTTGCAAGTGGAGATACCATATAAGCACGTTTACACAACAACTGATAAAACAGTTGACAGCATTTTTCACTATATCATAACATCAACGAACGGAGCACCTCTTCCTGTGGAGGCATCTGAAACAGGTTCGTTTTCTTTTGACGGAGTTTCCGGCAAGGGAGTAATGGATGGAGCAATGACGACTTTCGATTTATCAGGCACTTTAACCTTTACTTTTTCAAAACCGGGAGTCTATGAATATGAGCTTAAGGCAGATCGGGAAACCGACAGCAAAAAAACCAATTCTGACCGATATACCTTTGAGGTCGCTGTCACCACCATTACATTCTATGTAATAGACTCTCCCGATAACGAGATTGAGCTGCAAGCGTTTACCGTAGAGAATGACAGAGATATAAAGATAAATAAAATGAAATTAGCTCCTGCTTATCGGGCTCCGATCAATTCTGAAGCTGATCATTCTGTATCGGGTGGTTCTGTGACAAACAGTTTTGTATCTGGTAACTCGGTGAGTGCAGGTGAAATGAAGCATCCGGATGCTTCTGCGAGTTGGAAACTATTCAAAACCGGTGACAGTCACCATCTTGTACTATGTGCATTACTTTTGGGAATTTCCGGAGTAGGTATCATTATACCGCTGATACTGCTCAGAAAGAAAGGACGTGAAGAAGATGCGTAAACATACGGCGGTTAAGAATTACCTTAGATTGCTCTTCGTATGTCTGTTAATCCTGACAACGATTACTGGAATTCGTTTAATAATGTGGGTATCAGACACTTATGTCTATGCGGACGATACAAACTCGGAAAGCAGCGAAAGCGGCATAGTATTGAATAAAACAGCGACCTACCATTCGGACACAGGTATGGCAGCCATTACTTTGGAGGCATATGTCACTGGTGAGAAGGTGATAAAGACCGTGACGGAGAGTAACCCGACAGATATTGTACTGGTATTGGATCGTTCAGGCTCTATGAACAAACCTTTAGCTTCTCACACGGAATATAATGCATCAACTGTGTATTTAACTACCAATTCAACTAATTATACTAATCTGAATAATAAAACCTATTATGTGCCATACGATGGTGAATATACTGCAGTGAAAATACAGCGTACGGGAACCAATGGAACGTACACCTATACGCTGGGAAACGGTATAACATTCACATCAACCGGATCACGTGGAAAACCGGACTATGCAGCTTATGGATTGACTACAAACAGCTATAAAAATGTTCAGCTATACACCCAAAGTACGGTAGTGGAAAGTGATAGGCTTGCTGCTCTCAATTCAGCTACGGATGCTTTCATTAAGAGTGTGGCAGATGCTTCCACAGACGATTGTGTCCATCGTATTGCCATCGTTGGATTTGGTGATACTGCTGAAACAATGTGGGATTTGCAGGATGCACGAGAAATTACCTTCAGCGATATTGATGTAGAGAGTTATTCTGCTCGAACCCGAATAGATTTGGGTATCAACCAGGCTCAAAGTATTCTGAGCAGCATTAATGACGAAACGAGAAATAAAGTAGTGGTAGTTCTGACGGATGGGGCACCGAATGATTATAAGGACACAGGGAATACTCCGACATCAATTGCCAATTCTGCTATCGACGCGGCAGACTCTCTAAAGCAAGATGGTGTAAAGGTTTATGCTATTGGTATCTTTTCCGGTGTAGATCCATCCAGTTCCGGAACACCTTATGATGACACTATGAATGATGATACGCCGGATATGATTAATTATTTCCTACAGTATTTGTCCACCAACAACGGCACGGTTCAGAACCCGAGTTACTATCTGTCTGCGAGCAGCTTCGAAGCTCTTACCGATATTTTCCAAGGGATTGCCTCACAAATAGAATTTGGTGGCTCAAGCATAACACTAACGGAAGATACTGTAGTAAGGGACACCATTTCGCCATATTTTACTGTGCCGGAAAATACAGATGGAGTCACAGTCAGAACCGCAGACTATATCGGAAATAATGAATGGGGTTCTCAGGTTTCATCTGCTGAAGCAACAGTTTCTGTTGATGATAAAGGTGTCAATGTTACTGGATTTGACTTTAGCGAAAACTGGGTAGGTGAGGTGAAAGAAACCATCGGTGAAACAACCACCACAACCTATCACGGAAAGAAGCTGATCATCACCTTTAGTGTAAAGGTTTCTTCGGACTACTTGGGCGGAAGCAAAACCGAAACAAACGGCCCGGATTCGGGCATCTATTTTAACAATGAAAATCTGGAGAGTTTTGATATACCAACCGTTGATGTACCACTAAAAACAATTGTGCCTGATACATTGATGGAAGGAAATGAATGGAATGTTTATTTGACAACAGAAAATCAACTGGCTGAGGAGTTCAAGAATTTGAAATTTACTTTCGATGAACATCACTTGATTTTTGAAGATCTGTTCAACGGTACCAACAATGCAGGTGTCAATGTCACCTTTAAATTGAAGGATAGTTCAGAAAATGCACTTAACACTTTTACCATTCCTGCCGGCAAAAATGCCGGAAAATGGGCGGTTAATATGCCGACTCTGTCGGACAGCCGGTACACAGTTGAATGTACAGTTACAGACGCATTCAATCATCAGAAATCAACAACAGCTGAAGCAACAATCGCATTGAATGTGTTCAAACCGATGCTGACATTTACCGACAAAAACGTATATTACGGTGGCAGTCAAGTGGATTTGAGCGCAGTTACACCCACTGTTGAATGGAAGTGTGGTGACACGGTTGATTTCTCTGTAACGATGAACACAGACAAACCAATATTAACATACGTCTATAGCGGAGTGACAGGAGATACAGTTGACCAAATTAGTGACTATACCGTAAGTGTGACGAAAATTGGCGTACAAGGGTGTGATGATGTCAATTTGCTGGATATTGACAACGCCATAACATTTTTTCGCAGTTGTGGCATAGAGCAGATGACCCAAAACAGCAGTCAAGACGAAACATTCAAAATTCATGTATATTCTCCTCTGCTGTCATTTAAAGATACCAGTGCTTATTATGGTGAGAAGATAACCTTAAAAGATTACAGCAATGATTTAATATGGACTAACAGAACATCGGAGCCAAGCTCTATGGATAACGAAAAGCCATCTGTTACTGTGACGACTATCGCTGCTGCAGACAAGATAAACACTGACGGATATGTTGTTGTGACAGATGACATTCCAGTGAAAGTGTTGATGATGATTGGTGACACAGATGTAACACAGGAGTTGATTGATGCAGGTAAACTCACACGGACCTGCGAAACCGAAAGTAACCCTGTTTATGTATCAAAGAAGGCAGCATACTATGTCCATGTGAGGACAGCAGCTCTTTCGGTTAAAAAAGTGATTGAGGGTGATTTTGCTGATAAATCCAAAGTATTTCAATTTACTGTCAAAATTACACCATCTGCTGATACCGGACTATCTGAAATAACAGAAGAATTTAGTCTTAAAAACAATGAAGAAAAAAGACTGATTGCCCTTCCGAAAGGTGCGGAATTTGAAATTGTGGAAAACGATAGGTCAACAGAAAAATATGATGTGTATTTTGCAGTCAATGGAGGAACACCCGAGTATAAAGATGACTGTAAAATGACAGGAAACCTGTCCTCTGACGAAACCGCAGTTGTGGTGACCAATAAAAGAGATAAAACTCCTGTCACAGGAATTAACGGGGATGGCTCTTTGTTAGGGTATGGTATTGTAATAGTTTCAGTAATAGGTTTCATTGCTATAAGGATGGTGGTAAAACAAAAGAATAAGAAGTATTTGCAGTAAACACTGAGTGTAATAAACCTATCAAAGCAGCCTGTCGATTAAAAGATCGGCAGGCTGTCATTTCAAATACATCGTTCTTTATTTTGGAGTATTTATTGATAAATTTTGTAAAAAAGCTTGACAGAGATGATAATTCACGGTATAATATGTATCGAAAGAGAAATCATACTGTACATATCTTTCATTTTCCCTCCCGGTTTTGACCAATAGCCGGGAGGGAATTTTTTATGCATAATGGTATTTTTTTCTGTTTTTTATCAGACAAATGATGGTTACAATCAATGCCATCACCTCGGCGATCACCACGGAAAGCCAAAGTCCGTTCACACCGAATAACTGCGGAAGAAGCAGTACACATATTACCTGAAATACGAGCGTTCTTCCAAAGGAAATAAGAGCAGAAATCAATCCGTTATTCAAAGCGGTGAAAAAAGCCGAGCCGAAAATATTGATCCCACAGAAAATGAACATAAATGAGCATATCTTGAATGCTTCCACTGTCATTTCCAGCAGTTCTTTGTCATAGCCGACAAATATTGTGCCAAGAGGCTTTGCAAAAAGTTCTGCCAAAACAAACATAGTTACCGAAACAGTACTGATGATAATGAAACTTTTTTTGAAGAGACTCTTCATTTCTTTGTGGTGATCGGCACCGTGATGATAACCGATGATCGGTGCGGTGCCAATCGAAAATCCAATAAATACAGCAAGAAAAATAAAATTTACGTACATAAGAACGCCATAGATCGAAACACCGTTCTCTCCGGCAAGCTGTATCAGGCGAATATTATACAGCATACTGGTAAGCGAAAGCGATATATTCGATAAAAATTCAGATGAACCATTTGTACAGGTTCGTATTATCGTTTTCTTATCCAGTTTGGTTTTTCCAAGCTGTAATTTGCTCTTATTCGGAAAGGCAAAATAAATAAGCGGAACCAATCCGCCGATTGTCTGCGAGATCGCCGTTGCCCAAGCTGCTCCTGCGATACCCCAAGAAAATACGGCCATAAACAGCCAGTCAAGGATCATATTGGTCAAACCGGCAGCGAGTGTGATAATAAGACCGAGTGTTGGTTTTTCGGCAGTAACAAGAAAACTCTGAAATACGTTCTGAAGCATAAACGGAACAAGTGCAAACAAAATGATGCTGCCGTATTGTATGCAATAAGGCAGCATATCATCCGATGCGCCGAGAAGTTTGGCGATCGGTTCAAGAAAAAAGATGCCAAGCAGTGAAAAAATAATTCCAATTCCAATCACAAGGTAGATCAGCAATGAAAAAATACGATTTGCTTTTTTATCATCCCCCATTCCTAATGTCATTGCCGTCAGGGCACTTCCTCCGGTACCTATCATAAATCCGAACGCACCGAGTATCATCAGAAACGGCATCACCAAATTCAAAGAGGCAAACGGTGTTTTACCGACATAGTTTGAAACAAAAAAACCGTCTACAACACTGTATATGGAGGTGAACACCATCATTATGATAGACGGAAATGTAAATTGAAGTAACTTACGATATGTAAAATGATCCGATAATTGTATCTTTATCACTTTGCGACTTTCTCCTTTCTATCTTCTGAAAAATTTTTTTGAGGGCAATATGTTTTTTGGTTGTCACGCACCTTCCGAGAGAAAAGCAAGAACCGTTCCCAGCCATTTGTCAGGCTCATAGACTGCAAGTTCGGCGTGCTTGTAGCCGTCAAAACATTTTATTTGCGTTTCGGGATAATACTTTTTCAGTTTTTGTGCAGTTTTTTGCGAATAGACTTCATTGCCTTTTGTACCGTGCATATAGAGTATTCTTGTGTTGTCCGGATTTTCGCTCGGGATTAATTTACCCGCACATACAGAGTGCAGCATATTTTTTATGGTGTTGTCGCTCATAGTATCGGCGAATTTCAGATAGCTTTCAAGATACCTTTCCGGCAGAAAATTCTTTTTAAAACGATCGAGTGTTCTGCTGTCCCTCTTTTTCGATTGGCGGATAATGTTTTTGTAAGAACCAGTCATTGCCTTTTCAGCGATCAATGACATCTTTGTGACATACTCCCGCCGCCTACGCTGACGCTTAGAGGCGGGGGCTTCTCGTTCAAGTACGGCAACCCGTACAGTATCAGCGAG
>CADCOE010000067.1 GCA_902802985.1 uncultured Ruminococcus sp. | reverse complement strand
GTCTCTTGTAGACAAAAAGTAGACGTAAAAAACGGGAAACCGCATCAGAAGCGGCTTCCCGTCATTTTTTAATTATTCCCACTCAATAGTTGCGGGGGGTTTAGATGTAATATCATAAACCACTCTGTTTACGTTTTTGACCTCATTAATCATTCTGTTGGAAATTTTTTCAAGCACGTCATAAGGAATTCTGGCCCAGTCCGCTGTCATAAAGTCACTAGTCGTTACAGCTCTCAGTGCGATCGTATTGTCATAAGTTCTGCCATCGCCCATAACGCCTACACTCTTGATCCCAGTCATAACAGCAAAATACTGATTCACCTTTCGATCCAGTCCGTTCTTTGCAAATTCTTCCCTCATAATGGCATCGGCATCTTTAAGAATTTCGAGCTTTTCTTCAGTAATATCACCCATAATCCGGATGGCCAATCCCGGACCGGGGAACGGCTGTCTCCATACTAAAAATTCGGGGATGCCAAGTTCCAATCCGGCTTTTCTTACCTCATCTTTAAACAGATCACGCAACGGCTCTATGATGCCCTCGAAACCAACATCCTCAGGCAAACCGCCAACATTATGATGACTCTTGATCACCGCTGATTCGCCAACGCCGCTTTCTACAACATCGGGATAAATCGTTCCTTGACAAAGATATTCCATCTTACCCAGCTTCTGAGATTCTTCCTCAAATACACGGATAAACTCTTCCCCAATAATTTTACGTTTTCTTTCAGGTTCACTGACACCAGCAAGCTTGGCAAGAAAACGATCTTTTGCATTGACGCGAATCAAGTTCATATCGAACTGCTGTTTGAATACTTTTTCTACTTGGTCACCTTCATCTTTTCTCAAGAGACCGTGATCAACAAAAATACAAGTCAACTGTTTTCCGACCGCTTTATGAACCATCAGTGCCGCTACCGAAGAATCTACACCTCCTGACAGAGCACAAAGCACCTTTTTGTTACCGATTTTTTCACGAAGATAACGAATGGTATCACTGACAAAAGAATCCATTTTCCAGTCAGCGGTACAGCCACACGCATTGTAAAGAAAATTTTTCAGATACAACATACCTTCTACTGTATGCTGCACTTCAGGATGAAATTGTACAGCAAAAAAATTTCTTTTTATGTCCTCCATTGCAGCAACAGGACAATCTTTTGAAATTGCTGTGATCTTAAATCCGTGAGGAACTTCTTCTATACGATCCGTATGACTCATCCAGCAAATATTTTTTGCCTGTGCCGAGTGAAACATCAGTGAAGAAGTGTTAAATTCCACTTCTGTTTTGCCGTACTCCTTATTATCCTCTATTCCGATCACCTTGCCGCCAAGCGTCTGTGCCATCAGCTGTGCGCCGTAACAAATACCTAAAACAGGAATACCCAATTCAAAAAGTTTTGGATCACATTTAGGTCCGTTATCATCGTAAGCACTATTAGGACCGCCGGTAAAAATAATTCCTTTATAGCCCTTTTCAGAGATTTCCTCTGCAGTAATCTTATAGGATTTTATCTCGCAATAAACATTACACTCACGAACACGTCTTGCAATCAACTGAGTATACTGTCCGCCAAAATCCATAACAAGTATGGCTTCGTTTTTAATTTCCATATATCCACCTTTTTTCATTCAAATTTGCGGCAATCGAAGTAATACACGATCACTCCGATTACTATCTGTTTACAGATACATCAAATTATTCAACAGTAACCGATTTTGCAAGATTACGCGGCTTATCGATATCACAACCCTTGAGAGAAGCAACGTAATAAGCAAAAAGCTGCAAAGGAATCACTGCCAATGACGGCAAAAACATATCACAGGTCGGAGGAATAAATATTACGTTCTGTGCCACCTCTGAGATCTCGGAACGATTGTCGCAGGCAACACCAATCACATTAGCACCTCTTGCTTGCACCTCTTGGATGTTGCTGATGATTTTGCCAAGCAATGCTTCGTGTGTTGCCAAAGCGATAACAAGAGTTCCTTGCTCGATCAAAGAAATGGTGCCGTGTTTCAACTCGCCGGCAGCATATGCCTCCGAATGAATATATGAAATCTCTTTAAGCTTGAGCGATCCTTCCAGTGAAAGAGCATAATCTATATTTCGGCCGATAAAAAATACATCTCTGTTGTTGAAATTTTTTGAAGCAAGGTTTTGAATACTTTCCTTATTGTTCAGAATAGCCGTTATCTTTTCGGGGAGCTGCTGCAATTCATCAACATATTGACTGTAAGCCTCTGAGTTAATGGTACCAAGCTTGTCTCCCATATAAATCGCCATCAGATAAATGACGGCCAGTTGGGTACTATATGCCTTGGTCGTTGCAACCGCAATTTCCGGACCTGCCCATGTATAAATTACATCATCCGATTCCGTTGCAATAGCACTGCCGACAACATTAACAATCGAAATAACATGGGAACCTCTGCGTTGTGCTTCTTTCATTGCTTCTTTGGTATCAGCCGTTTCTCCCGACTGACTAATCACAATCGTCAATGTTTTTTCATCAACGATGGGATCACGATAACGAAATTCCGATGCCAAGTCAACCTCAACAGGCTTTCTTAATACCTTTTCAAACACATATTTTGCAACAACACCAACGTGATAAGCTGAACCGCAGGCCAGAATGTTGATTTTATTAAATGCTTTCAGCTGCTCATCCGTCAGCTGAATTTCATTAAGCACAACTCTGCCATCTTTTATTCTGGGTGTGATTGTGTCGTGAATAGCTTTAGGCTGCTCCATTATTTCCTTGAACATAAAATGCTTATAGCCGCCCTTTTCAGCCGCACTAATATCCCAACTGACGGTTTCTACGTCCTTATGGATCGCTTTCTTGTCCATATCCATAATATCAATGCTGTCACGTTTTATCACTGCAATTTCATTATTTTCCAGACGATAAATTTTTCTTGTTTTGGTAAGGATAGCCGTAACATCTGATGCAATATAATTTTCATTTTCGCCCAGCCCGATAATCAACGGGCTTTCTTTTCTCACGGCGATAATTTCATCAGGATTATCCTTGCTGATAATTCCCAATGCATAAGAGCCTTCCAGTCTGGAAAGCACCTTGATCACCGTATCTACCAAATTTCCTTGATAATCATACTCTATCAGCTGAGCAATTACTTCCGTATCTGTTTTGGAAAGAAATTGAATTCCTCTCTTACTGAGTTCTTCCTTGATTTGAATATAATTTTCAATAATTCCATTGTGAACGACCGCAAAACGCCGTGATTCGCTGAGATGCGGATGTGCATTAATATCTGACGGTTCCCCGTGAGTAGCCCATCTGGTATGTCCTATTCCCACAGTACCGCTGAGTGTTGTTCCGTTCTCGGTCAGCTTTTTGAGCACCTCCAGCTTTCCCTTTGCTTTTTCAACGATGAGTTTTTCTCCGTTATTCAAACAAATTCCGGCAGAATCATAGCCACGGTATTCCAGCTTTTCAAGACCGTTCAAAAGCAGCGGTGCTGCCTGCTCATATCCGATATATCCTACTATACCACACATGACAATACCTCCCGACTTATCTGTAGATGATGTCCTCTCTCTTGGGACCGTTTGAAATCATCGTGAACGGAACGCCCACTGCCTTTTCTGCAAACTCGATATACTTACGGCAATTTTCGGGAAGTTCCTCATAATTCTTAATGCCTCTTATATCACATTTCCAGCCGGGAAGAACCTCAAGAACAGGTTTTGCCCTTTTGAGCTTGGTGGTTGACGGGAAATAATCAATTCTCTCACCGTCCAGTTCATAGGCAACACATACGGGAATTTCGTCAAGATAACCCAAAGCATCCAGTACAGTAAAGGCCACCTGCGTTGCCCCTTGTACCTTACAGCCATATCTGGTAGCAACCAAATCAAGCCAACCCATTCTTCTCGGTCTGCCAGTGGTAGCACCGTACTCACCACCGTCGCCGCCGTGTTCTCTAAGCTGGTCGGCTTCATCACCGAAAATTTCACTGACAAACTCACCGGCACCTACCGCACTGGAATACGCTTTGACAACCGTGATAATATCCTTGATTTCATACGGTGGTATACCGCCCGCTCCCACTGCACCGTAACCGGCAATCGTGTTAGAAGAAGTTACCATCGGATAAATACCAAAATCGGTATCTTTCAATGAGCCGAGCTGACCTTCCAAAAGAATTTTTTTGCCTTCCACAGCCGCATCGTGTACAATATCAAAGGTGTTGGCAACATAGGGTGCCAATGCTTCTTTGTATTCCATCAGCTTGTGAAACATATCATCCGCACTGATTTCTTCCTTATGATAAACATTTCTGATAACGGCATTCTTTACTTCAAGAATTCTTGCGATCTTTTCTTTCAGAGCATCTACATCATCGTAAAGCTCATTGACCTGAAAACCGATTTTTGAGAATTTGTCGGAATAAAAAGGTGCAATACCCGATTTAGTAGAACCAAAGCTTTTTCCGCCGAGTCTTTCTTCCTCATAGCAGTCAAAAAGAACGTGATAAGGCATAACGATCTGTGCTCTGTCCGATACAAGTATATGCGGCTTGGGCACACCTCTTTCAATCAATGATTGAATTTCCTTCGTAAAATTTTCGACACTGAGTGCCACACCGTTTCCTATGATATTGATGATATGGTCACAAAAAACACCTGACGGAAGCTGATGGAGTGCAAACTTACCGTAGTTATTGATGATTGTATGACCGGCATTGCTGCCGCCCTGAAATCTGATGACCATATCCGACTCCTGAGAAAGTACATCGGTAATCTTTCCTTTACCTTCGTCACCCCAGTTTGCCCCGACTATCGCTCTTACCATTTATTTATACCAGCCTTTCATTTTTTCACATAATTCACAGAAATCAATTTTGTCCGTTACTGCTCAGGAAGAAAATCTTATTTATCATAAAAAACGATCTTTTTTGATCATCATTGTCTTCATACTTTGCCAAAACTGACTTCTAACTGTTAGTTGCCATTCATTGATTGCTGCTTTCAACGCATTACGTCACCGGAGCAACCAATACCCTGCCTGTTCCTCTGTATACGTTGACCAAACCTTCACCCGATGCCGCCGAACCTACCAATGATTTTGTGGTGCGTTCCACCGTAAAATTCAATGTATGTGTCCACGCAATCGCCATACTGCCGTCGATTTTCAGGACATCGTTATCAAGGTCAAATATCAAAAGTTCAGAAGCAGGAACGTCACTTTCAAGGGCAAACACCCCTTTGCCAAAAAGCGTATTATTGAACAATCCTTCGCCGCCTGCCACAGCAGATGAGAAATTAGTTCTTGCCGTCACCTTCATTTGGACGGTATCATCACACGCAAGAAACAGACCATCCTCAATGGTGATGGCTCCGCCCCAATCCTCCAGGCTCTGAAGAATAATATGCTTATAGGTCGGTTCCAGAATAATATGCCCTATTCCGGTGTATTTTGGCTTGATACCACTTTCCCCCGTCACCTTGCCGCCGACCATTTTTTTAAAGAAATCACCGGCACCTTGTATATTGGTAGAAGCATTGACATTGCCTAACATCATCTGCATTGCACCCGCCTGCATAATAGCACCGGTATTTTTCAGTTCAATAACCAGTTGTCTTTTTCTAACGTTCATTTTACTCATAAAATACGCAGTGGACGCCGAACTGGATGTAACCGATAAATCTCTTGTATATTCCAATATAGAGAAATTACCAAGTTTATCAACGATCTGATGAGCGGGGGTATTTTCAAAAAGATTTGTCTGTACCATAATCTATATACCTCATATCACAAAGTATTAAACATTAATCTCAGCTGTTTCTGTTTGCATTGCCTCATAGGGCTTCAAAGCCGCCGCAACGGTTTCATTCAGAAAATCTTCCGTCTGACGTGGTGCCCTGCCCACATATTTTTCAGGAAGAAGAATGGCTTCCAATTCCTCCAAAGTAACACCAAAAGCAGGATCCTCTGCTATTCTGTGCAGAAGGTCATTTTCGCCGCCGTCACGTTTCACAACAGCAGAAGCGGCCATAGAATGCTCTCGGATCTTTTCGTGAAGTTCCTGACGGTCACCACCTCTTTTTACGGCATCCATCATAATATTTTCAGTTGCCATAAACGGCAGTTCTCTCTTAAGATGCTGAGTGATCACTTTATCATACACTACCAGTCCGCTGCTGACATTCATATACAGATTAAGAATGGCATCAACAGCAAGGAACCCTTCGGGAATACTCAAACGCTTATTAGCTGAGTCGTCCAGTGTACGCTCAAACCACTGTGTTGCCGCTGTGATATACGGATTGAGTACATCGGCCATCACGTATCTGGACAGAGATGCCATACGCTCCGAACGCATTGGATTTCTCTTATAAGCCATTGCCGATGAACCAATTTGATTTTTTTCAAACGGTTCCTCCACCTCTTTGAGATGCTGGAGCAGTCGGATGTCATTAGAAAATTTTGACGCACTCTGTGCAATACCTGCCAATACATTAAGCACCTTGCTGTCAAGTTTTCGGGAATAAGTCTGCCCCGAAACCGCAAAGCAATCAGAATAACCCATTTTTTCAGCGATCAGCTTGTCAATTTTCTTGCACTTTTCGTGGTCGCCCTCAAACAATTCCAAAAAGCTTGCCTGTGTACCTGTCGTACCCTTACAGCCAAGCAGCTTCATTCCACTGAGGACATACTGTACATCCTCCAGATCCATCAGCAAATCTTGTATCCAGAGTGTTGCTCTTTTGCCGACGGTAGTCGGCTGTGCCGGCTGGAAATGAGTAAATGCCAATGTTGGCAGATCTTTATACTGACGTGCAAAATCAGAGAGCGAACGAATAACGCTTACCAGTTTTTTTTCTACAATTTTGAGAGCCTCTGTCATAATAATGACATCTGTGTTGTCACCTACATAACAAGAAGTTGCTCCCAGATGGATGATGCCCTTTGCTTTCGGGCACTGTACACCGTAGGCATAAACGTGCGACATTACATCGTGACGTACCAATTTTTCTCTTTCTTCGGCAACGTCGTAATTAATTTCTTCGGCGTGTGCCTTCAATTCATCGATTTGTTCCTGTGTAATATCCAGACCGAGTTCCTTTTCAGCCTCCGCAAGTGCGATCCAAAGTTTTCTCCATGTTCTGAATTTTTTATCCGGAGAAAACAGATATTTCATTTCTTTGTCCGCATATCTTGAAGAAAGCGGTGATTCATAGGTGTCCTTCATCAATGACCAACCCTTCTGTTAAAATGTGGAATTTGAACGATGGAATGTATTGTTCTCACAAACAAATTCTCTTCATTATTTTTTAATTTTTTTATCATAATCCAAACCGCCTCGCTCTTTTCCTTCGAGCATTTTATTCGGTATTTTAGTGGGATAATGGCCCGAGAAGCAGGCATCGCATACACCCCATTTTTTACCAAGCAGCAGTTCGCCAAGTCTTTCGGGCGGGAAAAATCCCAATGTATCTGCTCCGGTCAATTCGCAAATTTCTTCGACGGTATGCTTTACGGCAATCAGTTCTCCTCTTGACGGAATGTCTGTTCCATAAAAACACGGCCAGATAAACGGCGGTGCACTGATACGCAAATGTACTTCCTTTGCTCCTGCATTTCTCAGCATTTTGACAATACGGTCACACGTTGTTCCTCTGACAATAGAGTCATCTATCACAACTACTCTCTTACCCTCTATCACAGAACGCAGAGGATTGAGCTTTAACCGAACACTTTTGGCACGTTCCTTTTGTGTCGGTTTAATAAATGTTCTGCCGATGTAGCTGTTCTTGACAATTCCTTTTTCGTAAGGTATTCCCGATTCCTCACTGTAACCGATCGCCGCATCAATACCCGATTCCGGCACACCGATAACAATATCCGCTTCTACCGGAAACTCTCTTGCCAGTATGCGCCCTGCTTCTTTACGGGACTCATACACACTGATGCCGTCTATCACAGAGTCGGTGCGGGCAAAGTAAATATATTCAAAAACACAAAGTGACTTTGAGTGGTCTTTGGGACAGTTGGCTCTGACAGAGCGTATTCCACTTTCATCGACCACAATGATTTCGCCGGGTTCTACATCACGTACAAATTCTGCACCGCAGGCATCCAATGCAGCTGTTTCTGAAGCAAATACCACAGACTTTCCGAGTTTTCCCATACACAGCGGTCTGAAACCGTGGGGATCGCGTGCGGCAATCAGTTTTTGAGGACTCATTACCAGCAGTGAATATGCACCGTCAATCTGTTTCATCGCTCTTTCAACAGCCTCTTCTACCGAGCCTGCTTTAATACGCTCTCTTGCCACAAGATAAGCGATTGCTTCTGAGTCAATCGTGGTCTGGAAAATTGCACCTCTGTTCTCAAGTTCACGGCGAACCTCATACGCATTGGTAAGATTGCCGTTGTGGGCAATCGCCAATGTACCCTTGACATAACGCATAACAAGCGGCTGTGAGTTTTCACGCACACTGCCGCCTGCTGTCGAATATCTTACATGAGCTATTGCCATTTCACCTTTTAATGAGTCCAGAATCTCGTTATTGAACACTTCGCTGACAAGTCCCATATTCTTATGACTTGATATAACTCCCCTGTCGTTGACGGATATGCCGCAGCTTTCCTGACCTCTGTGCTGTAAAGCCAGAAGTCCGTTATAACAGGCATATGCGGGGGAAAGACTGTCGCTGCCGTATATTCCGAAAACACCGCATTCTTCGTGCAGTCCTTCGGAAAAATAGTCCTGTGAATTGATACTCAAAGAGTTCACCATCCATTTATTCATTCTGAATTCGTGACATACTCCTCCACCTATAGAGGCGGGGGCTTCTTGCCCATTTAGGTTAAATTGTCAAACTGTCATTTTATCATTATGATCCAACAAAAATCTTCTTCCTAATCACAATTTGATTGATCATTGGAAACAATCCGCTGATCAGCCAAGTCCTATTCGTTTCATCATTTCGGCATAAGCCTCTTCTACGCCGCCGAGGTCACGTCTGAAACGATCCTTATCCAGCTTTTCGTGAGTCTTAATATCCCAAAAACGGCAAGTATCCGGCGAAATTTCATCAGCAAGAACAATTTTTCCGCTGCTGTCCTTACCAAATTCCAGTTTGAAGTCAATCAGTTCTACACCTACGCTTTTGAAAAACTCCACCATATTTTGATTGACTTCGAGTGCCAACTTGCTGATAGTATCAATATCTTCCCAAGTAGCCGCACCGATAGCAACAGCGTGATAGGAGTTAATCAGCGGATCGCCAAGGTCATCATCTTTGTAGGAAAACTCCAGTACAGTTGTTTTCAGCTCTGTACCCTCTTCCAATCCCAGACGCTTTGCCATAGAACCTGCCGCCTTATTGCGGATAATCACTTCAAGAGGAACAATTTTTACTTTTTTGACAATCGTTTCACGGTCGCTGACCTCTTTTACGAAGTGCGTCGGTACCCCCTTCTCTTCCAGAAGCTGAAACATAAAGTTAGACATTCTGTTGTTAACAACGCCCTTGCCTGTGATCGTACCCTTTTTCAGTCCGTTAAACGCAGTAGCGTCATCTTTATATTCTACCATGCAATAGTCGGGGTCTGACATTGCATAAACCTTTTTTGCTTTACCTTCGTACAAAAGCTCTGTTTTTTCCATTTTGAATATGCTCCTCTCGAATTTTTAAAAGGAATGAAGAAATTCGCAAAAATTACTCCAAAAACAACTTTAATTATACAACTTGTGCGTAATTTAAGCAAGTAATTATCGAAGCGAAATATTTTTTTGACGTTTATTATATTATTTAATTTTATTCAAGGTACTTTTTTTACTTTTTACACAAAAAAAATTGAACTTTCCTCCAATCGGGTGAAAATTTTTATTTGATTTTACCGTATCTTTCTGCGGTTAAATCAATTTTACTGCTTAATCCGCCAAAAATGCAATTTTGAAAAAAAAAGTTGCATTTTTTCCAAATTTCATCTTGCGAAACTGCTGAATGTGTGTTAAACTTATAGGGCATTAGGCAATGAAAGCATTTTCCAATGCTCAGTTATTCATAAATTGCGTAATTGTTGTTAATTAATTTTCTAAGGAGTGACAAAGATGTCATATGTAAGCGAACAGCTCGAAAAAGTAATCGAAAAAAACCCGGCTCAGCCGGAATTTGTACAGGCAGTCAAAGAGGTTCTTGAATCTCTGGAGCCGGTGATCGAAGCTAATCCTCAGTATCAGGCAGCAGGTATTCTTGAAAGAATTACCGAACCCGAAAGACAGCTGATGTTTAGAGTACCATGGGTTGACGATAACGGTAAGGTACAGGTTAACCGTGGTTTCCGCATCCAGTTCAACAGTGCTATCGGTCCTTACAAGGGCGGTCTGCGTTTCCATCCGTCAGTCAATCTCGGTATCATCAAGTTCCTCGGCTTTGAGCAGATCTTCAAGAACTCTCTTACAGGTCTTCCGATCGGCGGAGGCAAGGGCGGTGCTGACTTTGATCCCAAGGGCAAGAGCGACAGAGAAGTAATGGCTTTCTGCCAGAGCTTTATGACAGAGCTTTACAGACACATCGGTGCTGACACAGACGTTCCGGCAGGCGACATCGGTGTAGGCGGACGTGAGATCGGTTACCTCTTCGGTCAGTACAAAAGAATTCGTGACTCTTATGAGGGTGTCCTCACAGGTAAGGGTCTTACTTACGGCGGTTCACTTGCACGTACAGAAGCTACAGGCTACGGACTCCTTTATATAACCAATGAACTTCTGAAAGATCACGACATCGACATCAAGGGCAAGACAGTTTGTATTTCCGGTGCAGGCAATGTTGCTATCTACGCTGCTCAGAAGGCAACTCAGCTCGGTGCCAAGGTAGTTACACTTTCTGATTCCACAGGCTGGATCTATGATGCAGAAGGCATCGACCTTGACGCTGTCAAAGAAATCAAGGAAGTTAAGAGAGCAAGACTTACCGAATACAAGAACTATCGTCCCAATGCTCAGTACACAGAAGGCAAGTTCCTGTGGACAATTCCTTGTGACGTTGCTCTTCCCTGTGCTACACAGAACGAGCTGGATGTAGAGGGTGCTCAGAACCTCATAAAGAACGGCGTTATCGCTGTGGCAGAAGGTGCTAATATGCCTACTACTCTTGAGGCTACCAAGCTTCTTCAGGATAACAAGATCCTCTTTGTTCCCGGCAAGGCTGCCAATGCAGGCGGTGTTGCAACATCTGCTCTTGAAATGTCACAGAACAGTATGCGTCTTTCCTGGACATTCGAGGAGGTTGACCAGAAACTCGAAGGCATCATGGTTAACATTTACCACAACATTGCTGATGCTGCTAAGAAGTACGGCTATGAAGGCAACTATGTTGTAGGTGCTAACATTGCAGGCTTTGTTAAGGTCGCTGACACAATGATTGCTCAGGGTGTAGTTTAATTTGATACATACCTTCTAAATATCTAAATATAAAATAAAAGCTGTCGTACAACAGTAAACTATTGTTGTACGGCAGTTTTTTATTATACAAGTAAGACCGTACAATAAAAATTGTACGGTCTTATCAAAACTGAAAATCAAAAAACGGAATGTATGGAGCAACGGGAACAGCTGCCATTCCGCATATCACTCCGACCAAAGCACCCACAATCACATCCGTGGGATAATGCACCATTATGTACACCCTGGAAAAGGCAATCAGCAGTGCTATAATAACAGCAGGAATAAATAAGTAATGACAAGTAAAAATCATCGCTGTTGAAACAGCAAATGAAGTGGCAGAATGTCCTGACGGAAAAGAATACTGCGGGGGATCTTTAATAAGAAGATATTGTTCAAAATCTTTTTTGCACGGGCGAACCCTTCGCACAATGTTCTTGATAGTAACCTCGCTCATTAACCACGAAATAAGGAGTGCAAAAAGCATTGTAAAGCCTGTCAGACGGAGTTTGTTAAACAAAAGCATTGGAAGAGCCATTGCAAACCAGACATAACCGTTATTGCCAAGAAACGTTATCATTTTCATCAAACGGTTCAGTGTAGGCGTGCGTCTTTTCACCAGCCCCAACAGTATTTTATTGTCCCACGACTGAATACGTTCAAGCATACAAATCTCCTTTCGTCATCATTACTTACTCTATTATAGCATATTTTTTGATAAATGGAATATTTATTTTTAAATTTTTTCCCAAAAGCAAATCTTACCAGCATCACTCCGATCCATAACACATCAGATCTGTTCGTCAACTCCTCCCTATTGCCAAATCAAATGATCGTTTCATCGGATAACCGCTATTGCCGATGGGTGAAATAAAACAAAACCATTTGGGACGAAAGAATGAGGTCATCAAACAGATCTGATAATGTTTGTATTTAAGTGGTTAACATTGCTTGTTGTTTACAGGATAGCGATTGTCAATGGACAAATCCCCAAAAAGCGTTTTCCTGCGGTCAGTTGATTGTCTGTGCAGGAATTTTTTTGATCTTAAACATTTTTCTCAAAAAGAAAGAAAAAAATTTCGGGTTATCCACAACTACAAATTTCATAAGTATCCCTCCGTCAATATCTGCAGCAGCGAGTACAGATCACAGCGGTTACGGCAAGCACAATCGCAATGATAACAATGACCCAACTCTGCGGCAAAATGGAAGAAACAAGCAGTCCCAAGCTGAATGCAAGAATATTTCCGTTTCTGATACAGCCTCTCATTATTTCACCAACCTGTTAAGACAAAATAGATGCCCGATTTGCTTTGGGCTTTGTCTTGTACCGTTCCAGAATAAAAACTTAACGTTTCCGAAACAGTTAAGTAGCGGGACTGTGTTTCGTGCTGACAATAATATAATATACACGGAGGACACTTTTTGACACTGATTTTTTAATTACTTTTGCCAATAAAAACTACTGCTGTTCCCCGATGTACCGTCAAACAAGCATTCGGAGAAGTAATTTCATTACTGACACCCAACGGAAAATTAGCTGTCAGCGTTCCTTCCTTCAGCTCATACAAAAATCCCTGCAAAGAAACCGTACACTCACGGCAGCCAAAAGGAAAAATAGAAAACATTAACCCTTGCCGATGAGAAATTTCCAACCTACCGTGAGAAATCATCTGTATCTCTCTCTCGGAACTCACCAATCTGGCACAACAATCTTGTTGGCTGAGATACAGCAGAGTACAAAGATTAGCATAGGTGTGATCTTCCCGCCCCCCCAACATTCCGATGAATGTAAAATCATTATATCCTCTGCGGATACATTCTTTTACGCAATACAAGGTATCTGTATCATCTTTTTGATGTGGCAGCCGAATAATTTCGCCCTCATAATCATAGGGAAAAGCGGAAGAATCAAAATCTCCTACGATCAGTTCCGGACGCAATCCCTGTTGTAGGGCAAACAAATAACCTCCATCTGCACAAACAATGTAATCTCCCGGCTGTATCTGTCCACTGAAATCCGATGGCTTGGTATATGGCGACGAACCGATCACTACACATCTTTTTTGTTTCATCATTATACTCCTGCTTTCATCATTTAGTTTTTATATATGATAAGGGCAATACCGCAAACAACGGCATTGCCCTTTGCTCTGTGTATCAAAAGCTTTCTGCCATTTTATTGAGCGTGGTTGGTGTTTCTCTTGGCGGAGCTTTTCCACTCAGGTATATCTTTTACCTCGTTATAAATTGCTTTATAGCTATTATGACGTGAGCGATGGATCTTTCCATCCTCCATTGCCCCTATCACGGCACAGCCCTTTTCACAGGTATGGGAACAACCGGTAAAGCGACATTGCGGAATATATTCCTCAAATTCAGGAAAACAATTTTGCAGTTCATCTTTTCTAATCATCTCATAGCGTTCTATATCTACTGTCGAAAAACCCGGAGTATCGGCAACATAACCTCCTCCGACCTTATACAGTTCACTATGACGTGTTGTATGTCTGCCACGACCCAGTTTCCGGCTGATCTCACCTGTTTCTATACTGAGTTGTGGAAACAAGGCATTCAGCAGAGAAGATTTACCTACACCTGTATTTCCTGTAAATGCCGACAACTTTCCGCTGATCAGTGACAGTAATTCATTTTTTCCTGAACCTGTTTTGATACTGTATTGCAGTGAACGTATTCCTGCGTCCTGATAAGTATTCACCAGATCTGAACAATCCGCCAGATCGCTTTTAGTAAAGATCACAATGGGTTCAATTCCCTTGTTGACAGCAACTGCTGAAATTTTGTCAATAATCAGAGTGCTTGGTGACGGCTCCGAAGCAGATGCCACGATAAACAGCCTGTCGAGATTGGCAAGCGGCGGACGAACAAGGTAATTCTTTCTTGGCAGAATACTCTCCAATGACGCATAACCATCATCCGGAACCGTAATCTCTGCCCGATCTCCTACGGAGGGACTGATTTTTTGTTTTCGGAACGCTCCTCTTGCCTTACATTCATAAAGCGCATCAGCGGCTTCAACATAATAGAAGCCGCTGATTGCCTTAACAATTAAACCTGTTAATTTTATCATTGTTTCACCATCAGAATATCAACGAATTATTCTTCATCAAACTCCTCATCCTCGGAGCTTTCCTCTGTACTGCTTTCCGTATCAGAACTTTCTCCATTGGAGTCTTCTTCACTGTTCTCGCTTGACTCTTCTTCTGATTCTTCCTCTGAACTCTCTTCTTCGCCTGCTTCCTTCAGCTTATAATCCGTATTGATATAAGTTCTGGATACGGTCTGATTTTTGAAGTCATATACGAAAGTCTCATATTTGATGCCGTCGATCATTACTGTAACAACCTTCTGGTTATTGACAGCACCCTTCGGATCAAGTTCTACCGTCTTGCTAAAGCCATTATACGGTACACCGCTGGATTCATCAACCTTCTGACCATCAACATAAATGGTAACGGTGATCTGACCGTGCTCATCTTCGGGGAGATCAATTCTCTGCTTGAGCGGTCTGAGAATTTTGCTGCCGTCGCTGACACGAATAGTGACCTGTGTTCCCTTTGTAAGAAGGTTACCTGCCAAAGGATCGGTACCAACCACAAGACCCGCCTCTTTATTGCTGGCAACCGTTGCTTTTTGTGTAGTAAAGCCCTGTGCTTCCAACTCTGCCTTTGCCTGCTCATAGGAAGAACCCACTACGTCAGGTACTGCTACCTGTTCCGGCTGAGGTCCATCGCTGACAATCAATGTAATGATCGTACCGACCTCCTGATTAGTACCCTCCTGCGGAGAACATTCTATCACCGTACCCTTTGCCACATTGGCACTGGTAACACGCTGTACATCGTAGTTAAAATACTTAGCAGATAATTTTTCGATAGCTTCCTGCTCGGTGTAATTTTTGAGTTTGGGTACCTCTGTAGTAGTTTCGGTACTGTTAATGGTCAGCTTAATAGTAGCATTTTCTTTGATCTGCTTGGAACCTGCTTCCGGATCCTGTGCAAGAACAATATTAACAGGCTGAGTACTGTCATATTTTGCTGTGATTTCAAAATTAAACTTGTAATCCTTGTTTCTCTTGATCTGCTCGTAAGACTGGTTAACAAAGTTGGGAACATCAACACTGGGCACTTCACTTGTACTGACAACATTCTGAATAACAAGTGTGACCAACAAAATCAGTGAAGCAATAACCAGAACAGAAACAGCAATCGTGACCCACTTTACGATGGACTTGGAACGATTGGAAGTGAGCACTTCATCTTCGATCATATCCTCATCCATATCATTTTCCGACTCGGGCAATGCTGAGGAAACACTGTTCAGGGAAGAAACAAACTTAGTAGGTGTCTCATCCACAAAATAACTGTATTTGAATTTTACAGCAGGATTGTGCCGGAAAATTTCGATTGCATCCAGCATTTCATCTGCCGATGCGTAACGTTGTTTAGGATCTTTACGCATTGCCTTCAATGTAATTTCTTCCAATCCCTCGGGAATTTTATCGTTAATTTCACGCAGCGGCTTAGGATCATTCTGCAGCTGCATAATCGCAACCGAAACCGCACTTTCTGCTTCAAACGGCAGCGTACCCGTCAGCATTTCATAAAGCATTACACCCACAGAATAAATATCTGCCTTGCCGTCGGTCACATCACCTCTTGCCTGTTCAGGCGCGATATAATGCACCGAACCGATTGCCTTTCCGGTCATTGTGCGAGGCTCTGTATTGGAAAAACGTGCAATACCAAAGTCTGTCACCTTAATGGAGCCATCTTGCAGCAGCATAATATTCTGCGGCTTAACATCTCTGTGTACAATACCCTTGCTGTGTGCGTGCTGGAGTGCCTGAAGGATCTGCACGGTAAAGTGTACTGCTTCCTTCCACGGAATTTCGTGCTGGTGATTAATGTACTCTTTGAGGGTAATTCCATCAATATATTCCATTACGATATACTGTATTCTGTCGCCGAAGCTAACATCAAACACTTTGACAATATTTTTGTGTGATAAAACAGCAATCGCTTTGGTTTCGTTTTTAAAGCGTCGGATAAATTCTTCGTTGCCAATGAACTCATCCTTCAAGATCTTGATGGCTACTGTTTTGTCGTCAATAATATCGTGAGCACGATACACCATTGCCATACCGCCAACGCCGATCAGCTCCTGTATTTCATATCTGCCGTCCAGTCTTTTTCCCGTGTATTTATCCATTAATCTTTAACTCCTTTCAAGCTTCTCTGCCATCGACAACCGCAACTGTGATATTATCGCTGCCGCCAAGCTTCTTTGCAGATTCAATTAATTTATCGGTCAATTCATCACCGCTGCTGCCGCGGATATATTCCAGTAAACTTTCCTGTGTCATATAGTTGGATAATCCATCCGTGCAGATGATCAACTGACAACAATTCTGAAAGTTTTCGGCATTATAATCCGTACACAGTTCGGGTTCTATGCCGAGTGCTCTGGTAATGATGTTCCTATTAGGGTGACTGCGTGCTTCTTCCTGAGTAATTTTTCCCAAATCCACCAGTTCCTGCACGATGGAATGATCTGTTGTAACCTGATGAAGATGACTGCCATCAAACAAATATGCTCTGCTGTCGCCTGCGTGGATAATATGTGCCGTACTGTGACTGACAACAGCACAAACGACCGTTGTGCCCATTCCATAAAGTGATGCATCATTTCGTGCAATGTCATACACTGCTGTATTGGCTTTATCGACCGCACTTTCCATCAAAGACCGGATTTGTTCGGCATCCATATTGGCTGTATATCCTTCAATCAACCTTGAAGCGATCGTTTCCGCAGCAACACTGCTGGCAGTACTTCCGCCGTTGGCACCACCCATACCGTCACACACAACTGCCCACGCAGAACCGTCGGGAAATATCCCCGTCTTGCAGTAATCCTGGTTGGAGTTACGCATAAGACCTATATCGCTTTTGCAATATACTCTCATTCTGTCTGTTCCTCCTTTGCGGCATTCTGCCGATAAACCGAACGTCTGAGTTGTCCGCAGGATGCATTGATGTCACTTCCCAGTGTTCGTCTTATCGTTGCCGTAATTCCGCTTTTTTCAAGAATTGAAATAAAGCTTTGCATTCTCTCCCTTTTGCTTTTTTGATAGCCTGTACCGCCGACCGTATTCACTGGTATCAGGTTGACATGACATATCATACCCCTAAGCCTGGAAGCAAGCTCACGGGCACAGTCATCACTGTCATTCACACCATCGATCATCGCATACTCGAAAGAGATACGGCGATTGGTCTGTCGGATATAGTAGCGGCACGCTTTGAGCAGTTCCTCTATATGATAGCGTTTATTGACGGGCATTGTTCTGCTGCGGATGGCATCATTGGGAGCGTGCAGCGACACCGAAAGCGTCAGCTGCAGCTTCTGATCTGCCAATTCATAGATCTTAGGGACAAGGCCACAGGTAGACAATGATATATGACGCATACCGATATTCATTCCCTTTTCGCTTCCGACGAGGTTCAAAAACCGCATCACATTATCAAAATTATCCAATGGTTCTCCCATTCCCATCAATACAACGTTGGAGATTCGTATATTATTATCTTTCTGCTCAGCCTGAAGCTGGGCGATCATTTCAGAAGCGGTAAGGTTTCGGGAAAAACCGCTCTTGCCTGTGGCACAAAACGTACAGCCCATCCTGCACCCTACCTGAGTAGAGATGCAGCTGGTATATCCGTGATGATAGCTCATTAACACAGACTCTACTGCTTCACCGTCACGAAACGAAAAAAGATACTTCTTAGTATCATCATAATCCGAAATCAATTTTTTTTCAATAGCCGCAGACGATATATAGTACTTATCCATAAGTTTTTGTCTGAGCTTTTTAGAAATATTAGTCATTTCATCGAAGGATTGAACCCCTGATTGTAACCATTGATATACCTGAGCTGCCCTATAAGATGGTTCACCCATTGCCGCAAACTCTTCACGCAATTCTTCTTCATACATTGATTTAATATCCTCAGGCATATCCATCACTTCCTTTGAAAGACACTGATAAAAAATCCATCTGTCAAATTAATATGGGGAAATAGTGTCAATTCGTTTTCATTTTCCGTCATACCACGTCTGATCCCCTCGGGCAATCGGATGCGGTAAGCTTCAAATTCCCGATGTTCTTCCAAAAAACGTCTTGCATTTTGGTTATTTTCTTTTGGGTTAAGTGTGCAGGTCGAATATACCAGCAATCCGCCGTTTTTTACAAAACCTGCACAATGACATAAAATACTATATTGCAATTCCGGCAGGGTATCCGTTCCGGTATTCTCTTTGTACCGCAGTTCAGGTTTTCTGCCGATGATCCCCAGTCCCGAACAGGGCACATCGCACAGCACTCTGTCCGCCTGGGGAAATTGGTCATATTGCGAGGAGTCACACGCAAGCGTATGAATAATATCAATTCCCAATCTTTTGGCACCGCTGCTGACCAGACGAAGTCTTGCATCATATAAATCACAGGAAATAATGTTTCCCTTGTTGTTCATCATCTGTGCCATCGTAAAGCTCTTGCCGCCGGGAGCGGAACAAACATCCAGTACAGTATTTCCTTCCTGGGGATCAAGCAGACGGCAGCAAAGCTGTGACGAACTGTCCTGTATATGAAACTCTCCGCTGCGATACTGAGGCAGCTTTTCAACAGCTCCTGTATCGGCAAGCAAAAGACAATCAGGAAGAATGGAAGAATATTCTGCTGTCACTCCCTGCTGTTCCAATGCCTCTTTCAACTGTTGGGGCGTTGTTTTCAGCGTATTCACTCTGGCACTCAGCGTTGGTCTGCCGCTTAGCGATTGCAGCAAAGCGATAGTCAGCTCATCACCGTAGCTTTGACGCCACAGCTTTATCATTGGCTCAGGACAGGAGTATTTAATCGAATAATATTTATTTTTGCTCTTTTTTTGATTGGGCAGTTTCAGTTGAGGCTGCCTTGATGCGGCTCTCAGCACGCCGTTGACATAACCCGAAGCTGAAACAAGCTTGTTATCTTTGCATAACTTTACGCTTTCGTTCACTGCGGCGGCATTGGGAACACTGTCCATCAAAAATATCTGATACAGTCCCATTTTCAGTATCATTTTTACTTCGAGTGAAAGTTGATTGGCAGGGCGATCCGAAAACTGAGCGAGGTTATATTCCAGCAATAGCTTTGTTTCAATCACACCATAAAAAAGATGGGCTGCAAAAGAACGATCTCTTTGAGAAAGTGTACTTTCTGTTAACACATTATCCAGTATAATATTGGAATAAGATTGATCCTTTTCCACACGAACCAAGGCATTGTATGCCACTTGTCTGGCTGATATTTGCATTTTATTACTCCTCAGCAGAATTTCAGTTCTTCGGACGTGACACCGTGCAAACCGTTAACAAAAGAACGTGCATCCATCCTTTTTTTACCTTCGGGCTGCAATTCGATCATTTCGACAGCCCCCTGACCGCACGCCACCACCAAAGGATGGAGTGATAATACCTGTCCCGGCTGACCGCTTCCCTTTGCCAAAAGGGTACGATGGATCTTTATTCTTTTTCCGTTCAGTTCTGCCGATGCACTGGGCCACGAGTTCAGTCCTCGTACCTGATTATGAATTTCTTTGGCAGTTTTGGCAAAGTTAATTTTCGACATTTCCTTTGTCAGCATTCCAGCATACGATGACAAGCTGTCATCCTGTTTTTCACGGATGAGTGTACCGTTTTCTGCACCGTGGATGATGAGCGGTATCAGCTGTGCTCCTGCCTGACTCAGGCGATCGTGCAGTTCGTCTGCCGTTTCATTTTCCCCTATCGACAGTTCTTTTTTCATCAGCATATCGCCTGTATCCAGCCCTACATCCATATACATCGCAGTTACGCCTGTTTTGGTTCTGCCATCCAGTATCGCTTGCTGGATAGGAGCGGCACCTCTGTACTCAGGCAACAGGGAAGCGTGAATATTGACACAGCCATACTTGGGGAAATTCAGTATTTCTTGAGGCAATATCTTGCCATAAGCCACTACGATGATCATTTCGGGACGAAGCCGGGCAAGAATATCCAATGCCTTTCCATCCTTCAGCGTTACGGGCTGATAGACATTAATATGGTGCTTCTCGGCACAGACCTTAACAGGAGGCGGTACAAGGTGATAACCTCTGCCCTTGGGTTTATCCGGCTGAGTAAAAACACCTGCGACCTCGTTGCCGTCCTCAATCAATGCTTCCAGACAGGGCACTGCAAAATCAGGCGTTCCCATAAATACCGTTTTCATTCATTTCACCCTCTTATCTGCACGGATCTTTAGCGGATCCGTGAATGGTTTCCTTATTCAAGTTCTTTAGGATCAAGCTTGCGGATAACGTGCTCTTTGAAGAGAATACCGTCCAAATGGTCATTTTCGTGACAAATCGCCTTGGCAAGCAGTCCTTCTGCATTAATGGTAAACTGATCACCGTAGCGATTTTGTGCAACAGCAGTCACATACATCGGACGTTTAGTGATTCCAAATTCACCCGGGCAGGAAAGACAGCCTTCACTGGATTCCTGCATTCCCTTTGTTTTAACAATTTTGGGATTAATGAACTCCATTTTTCCCTCTCCGACGTCAATCACAAAAATACGTCTGAGGATACCTACCTGCGGTCCTGCCAGACCGACACCGTTGCTGTCTACCATTGTTTCGTACATATCGTCAAGCAGCGTTGCCAGACGGTCATCAAACTTTTCAACGGGGCGACAAACTTTGGTTAAGATAGGATCGCCTTCTTTTACAATATTTCTGATTGCCACAAAAATTCCTCCTTAGGCTTCATTTCATTGTTATATAAAAAACGGTACGGAACCATAATTTTCTACCGTTTCACACTTATATAACGGTATCGGGATCAATATCAGAGTAAGCGGTAACTCCATTAAAACGACGCTCTTTTCCAAATTCCGTGAGCAGCCTTGCCATCATCTCACGAAATCGCTGATTGTTTTTAAATTTGATAATAATACGGAAACGATATTTTCCGTTAAGTCTTAAAATCGACGCCGCTGACGGTCCGAGCACTCTCATCGGCAATTCACTGTACTCGCTTGATGCCAGAGCGGAAAGTCTGTCTGCAAAAAAATGGGCGGCTCTCTTTGTTTTTTCTTTTTCTTCTCCCATAAACGCCGTAACGCATATATCTGCAAACGGCGGATATAACATTGACCGTCTTAGAAGGATTTCAGAACGGTAAAATTCGTTATAATCCTGTGCCGCTGCCATTTCAATAATAGGATTTTCCGGTTCATAGGTTTGTATGACAGCACGTCCTTCCAGACCACCCCTGCCCGAGCGTCCGACCACCTGTGTAAGCAGCGAAAAGGTTCGCTCATAGCTTCGGTAATCATCACCGTGCATCATCATATCCGCTGACAGCACACCGACAAGCGTCACATTCTGAAAATCCAACCCTTTGGCAACCATTTGCGTTCCCAGCATAATATCATATTCTCCGTCACGGAATGCCCTGAGTTTTTTTTCATAGGCATATCGCTGCATTGTAGAGTCGGTATCCAGTCTTAAGATCCGTGCCGATGGAAAAAGTTCATATAATTCCTGTTCCGCTTTCTGAGTGCCGGCTCCTGAATAGCGAAGCTTGAAAGAATGACAATTCGGACATTCCACCGGAGCCGGTATCGAATAACCGCAATAATGACACATCAACCGATGATTGGCACTGTGGAATGTCAATGAAATAGAACAATTCGGACAAGAAATCACTTCTCTGCACGAACGGCAGGACACAAAGGTATTATGTCCCCGTCTGTTCAGCAAAATAATGGATTGATGCGAATGAGCAAGGTTATCGTCGATCGCCTCCAGCAGCACGGAACTGTAATCAGAGGTATTTCCCTGACTTCGGTCAATATTCATATCTACGGTGATCACGTGAGGCAGCTTGGCCTTGCCGTATCGTGTGCTGAGCGTTTCAAGAGAATAGCGTCCCTGCTCAGCATAATAGTAGCTCTCCACAGAAGGCGTTGCCGAAGAAAGCAATAACAAGCAATGATGATAAGCACACCGCAGTTTGGCAAGCTCTCTGGCATGAAAGCGTGGCGTTGACGAAGATTTATAGGTATATTCCTGTTCCTCATCCATCACAATCAATCCCAGATTTTGAAGCGGTGCAAAAATAGCCGAACGTGTACCGACAGCAATATTGGCTTCACCGTTTTTGACACGCTTCCACTCTTCCAAACGCTTAGACAACGATAAACCACTGTGAAAAACCGCTACCCTATCACCATATCTTGCATTGAATTTTGCCAGCAGCTGCGGTGTAAGAGCAATCTCCGGCACCATACAAATAACGCCTTTATTGTCAAGATTGGCACGATCGATCAGCTTCATAAACACGGACGTTTTTCCGCTGCCCGTTACTCCGTACAACAACGAAACGGAAGGCTTGCCACTCTCATACTTTTGGATCAATGAATGAAATGCTTTTTTCTGCTGAGGCGTGAGCGTAATATCCCCGACAAAAGCAGGAAAAGTTTCTGTTTTGCTTTGCCGGGGCGGTTCCTCATCAAAATAACTGCAAATGCCTTTTTTCACAAGATTATCAATCACAGCTGTTGAAACGCCTGTAAAATAACAGAGCTCTTTTCGGGATGCCTGCCCTGCCGCACGCAGCACATTCAGCACATCTGTCTGTGAGGGAGTATAATGTCTGTCAGGATCATCGTTTTCAAGACGTACCATTTTTACAGTCATATCCTGAAGTCGTTTTTGAACGGACTCTGTACGAATAAGCCGATTTTTCTTTGCCATTCTGACTAATATATCTTCATTGGTCAGTCCCAGTATTTTAATCAGTCTGTCCTGACGCACTGCCGTTTTGCGGGTCTGCAGATAACGAAAGATCTGTTGTTCCGTTTCTGTCCATTCGCTAAAAGTTTTTTCGATTTCTTCATCCGGTTCTGCTGCCTGGTAATCATAGGTAATTTTGAGTGACAGTCCCGTCGGAAGCATTGCCGAACAAGCATCAAACAACGTACAATAACAACGCTGTTTCATTGCTGCGGCCAGTTCCAGAAGCTCCTGCGACATAACAGGCTCTTTATCAAGGACTTCGGCTACCATCTTAAGCCCTGTTTTGTCATCGGTCGTATGCAGTTCCATAATCATTCCCTGACGAAGGGATCCTTTGCCGAAACTGACCATCACACGACAGCCGGGACGGGCATACGGAAGCATAGGTTCAGGAATAACATAATCGTAAAGCTTATCAAAATGAAATGCTGTATTCTCGACAGCAACACCTGCTGTCAGAAAACGATCAGTCATCTATGTCCGGCTCGAGAATAGCGTACTTATTATCCGCAAACTCATCCACAGCTACCAGTACGGGCTTATCATAAACTTTACCTGTATCGTTCTGCATATCATCCGTAATCTGTCTTGCACGTTTCGCAACAGCGATGGCAAGAGCATATTTGCTCTCCTTACCGGCAAAAATATCCTCCACACAAGGTCTTGTATAATGCTCGTATTTCATAATAATAACTCCTTTACTAAAATATCAGCCTAAAATTTCCTTTACATCAAAGCGGTTCGCTTTCAGCTTTTCCGCATTCAAAACGGACTTAACATCAGCAACACATTCTTCGATCGGACCATTGACGATAATGTAATCGTAATTTTCCGCCAGTCTAATTTCTTCTTTTGCCCGTGCAAGACGATGAAGAATTGATTCTTCCGAGTCGGTCGCACGTTTGCGGAGCCGATGTTCAAGTATTTCCATCGACGGCGGCATAATAAAGATACTGATACAATCAGGACTTTGCTGTTTGATCTTCTCACAGCCCTGTACTTCTATTTCCAGAATAACATCTTTTCCTTGATGCATCCATTCTTCCGCCTGCTTTTTGGGTGAACCGTAGTAATTGCCGCAGTACTGTGCATATTCCAGAAAACCATCATTTTCTATCATATCCTGAAACTGTTCACGACTCAAAAAATGATATTCCACCCCGTCTTTTTCCTGACCTCTGGGTGCTCTTGTCGTAGCAGAAATAGATACCTCCACATTACCATCCTTGACAAGCTCTGTTACCACGGTTCCCTTGCCTGCCCCTGCGGGTCCCGAGATTACTACAAGAAGTCCCTTATTCTTCATTATGTACCATCCTCCTCGTTATTGTCGCTGTTTTCTCTATTGTTAATGCGGTTGGCAACCGTTTCTGGCTGCACCGCAGACAACACAACGTGGTCACTGTCTGTAATAATGACCGCCTTTGTTTTGCGTCCGCACGATGCATCAATCAACATCCCGTTATCTCTGGCATTCTGCACCATTCTCTTGACAGGTGCTGCCTCGGGACTAACAATAGCGACGATCCTTGACGATGAAATCATATTTCCATATCCTATATTGATCAGTTTCATTCTGACACCTCTTTATTATAAATGGTGCTGCTTATTCGATATTTTGAATTTGCTCACGAATTTTTTCGATTTCCGATTTAATATCAACCACCTTATGAGCGAGCTGTGCATCGCACACCTTAGAGCCAATCGTATTTGCCTCACGGTTCATTTCCTGTACGATAAAGTCAAGTTTTCTTCCCACAGGCTCCTGTTGGGAGAGCATTTCTTTCAACTGTGAAATATGGCTTCTCAGACGGACTGTTTCTTCATCGACAGCCGTTTTATCCGCAAAAATAGCTGCCTCTGTCAAAATACGCTGCTCATCAATGGCAGTATCCTGCAAAATTTCTTTCAGACGCTCATAAAGCTTGCTGCGGTATGCTTCCACTGTTTTAGGAGATTGCTCTTCAATATACGATACAACAGACAGGATGTTGTCAATATGTTCAAGAACATCCATTGTCAGTTTCTCGCCTTCCCGTTCACGCATAGCAAGAAAATCTCTTATAGCGGCTGTTCCGGCAGTACGTACAATATTGATCAACTGTTCTTCGTTTTCAGGTGCCTTGCGTACCGTAAGAATATCACTGTAGCGTGATATAGTCGATACGGAAATATCATCTTTGAGTTCATAAGTATTGCATAGTTCTTTCATTGCCGCCACATAACCTGCTGCAAGAGAATGGTTAATTTTGACATAAGAGGCAACTTCTTCATCCGATTCTATCGAAACAAATACATCAATCTTGCCTCGGGTTACGGAGCGTGACACCAGATCTTTAATGCTCTCTTCCAAAAATCCCAAACCTTTAGGAAGCCGGCACTGCATCTCAAAAAAACGATGATTGACAGATTTGATCTCAAAGATCACATTTCTGCCGTCAACCGTTCCTTCAAACCTTCCGTAACCGGTCATACTTCTAATCATTTCATCTCACCCTCATTCAAATTTTCATTGGCACGAATAATTATCAACAATATATTTTACCAGCTTTCACACGGTCTTGTCAACCAAAAGACAAAATTCTTGGCGGAATTATCAATCACAATATAAAATGTCAGTAAAATCATTTTACCCACGGTTTTTCAAAAGTTATTTTTTACTAAAAACAGCCACCTGTGAGAGGAATATTTTTTGTCAGAGACAAGCGGCTGTTTTTCAAACAGATTTTCTCAAAAAATCTTGCAAATACCTCTGACAATGTGCTAATATAATAGATAATTAATCTATTTTTTAACATATTTTTTTGGTGATAATTATGGCAAAAGATAATAAAACAAATGCAATGAGAAAACTGGACAGTATGAAGATCGATTATCGTGAGCATTACTATACTGACAGTGATGCCGTCAACGGCATAGAAGTCGCACAGGTACTGAAACAAAATCCCGAACAGGTATTCAAGACGTTGGTCACCGTCGGCAAAAGCGGTAATCACTATGTATATATGATCCCTGTGGCAGAAGAACTTGACCTCAAAAAAGCAGCGGCTGCCGTGGGAGAAAAATCGGTTGCTATGGTCAAGTCCAAAGAATTACTGGAACTGACAGGATATATCCACGGCGGCTGCTCTCCTATCGGAATGAAAAAGTTTTTCCGCACGACCATTCACAGTTCAGCAAACTATTTTGATACCATCCTGTTCAGCGGAGGAAAAATCGGATTTCAGATAGAACTTTCCTTATCCTCCCTCGAAAAAGTCATTCAGTTTGAATTAAAAGATATTATCCGAACATAACCCCACCGATGCAAATGTATCGCCGCCTCCCTCACAGGACAACCAAAGGAGTGATATTTTGACAAAAGAATATATCGAAGCTGCTGGTGCAGTGATCAGAGAAGTTAACAATATAATATTAGGTAAGCAAAATGAGATCGTAGAAATAATGACTGCATTTCTGGCGAACGGTCACGTACTGCTGGAAGATATTCCCGGTGTCGGAAAAACCACACTGGCAATGGCTTTTTCAAGAGCAATGGGACTGGATTGCCATCGTGTTCAGTTTACCCCCGATGTTATGCCATCCGATTTAACAGGATTTTCCGTTTACAGACGGGATGAAGAAAAATTTGTGTACCAAGAGGGAAGCGTGTTCTGCAACCTCCTGCTTGCCGATGAGATCAACCGTACTTCTCCTAAAACACAGTCCGCTCTGCTGGAGGTAATGGAAGAACGCAAGGTATCTGTAGAAGGTATCACTCGAAAAGTCCCTGATCCTTTTCTTGTTATCGCTACCCAAAATCCATCCGGTACATCAGGAACACAATTTTTACCCGAAGCTCAGATCGACCGTTTTATGATCAATATGTCACTGGGCTATCCCGATTTTAACAGTGAATTGGCTATGGCAAAGTCTGTTACCAAAAATTCCCGTGCAGATTATGTCAAGCCCGTACTTTCCAAAGAAATTCTCGTCGCTATGCAAGATGATATTTATGAGGTGTATGTCAAAGATGAGATATACGCCTATATTTTGACGCTGGTTTCGGCAACCAGAAACAATCCCTACATTGAACGGGGTGCCAGCCCCAGAGCCACGATCGCAATGGTCAAAATGGTGAAAGCCGCCGCTTGGCTCAGAGGAAGAAACTTTGTCGTCCCCAATGATGTGACCGGACAGCTGCCGTTTGTCTTAAACCACAGAATTAACCTTAACTCAGGAGCAAAGATGGCAGGCTATACCAAAGCAGCTGTCATTCAACAAATCATCGACTCGGTCGAGCGTCCATATATGGGAGCTTCAAAATGAAATTACTTACCGCCATTTTGATTTTATTCGGAATATGGTATCTGGCAGGAATGTACCGCATTCAAACCTTGATGACAATGGTTATTTGTGCCGCTGTTGTGCTGGCAGTGCTCGTTATTATAATGAGCATTACACTTTATAGTGTGAATATCAAAATTCCTCCTCAAGAAAAAATCGCCTATAAATACATAGAAAAATTATACCATATTCAGGCAACCAACAAAAGCAGACTTCCTGTCAACAAACTATGTGTGCATTTTAATATGCATTATAAAAACGACAGGCATAAAACCAAAAAAAAATTTTACGGCAGTGCCTCCGGCAAAAAAAGCAAAGAAACTGACACGATGGGATTTTATTTTATCCCTCCTTATTGCGGTGTCGTTAACATCCATCTGAAAAAGCTAAAAGTATTTGACTGGCTTTCACTTTTTTGCCTTTCTAAACATCTGAAAGAAACAGAAGAAATTTACGTTTTGCCTGTTGACAGGGAAATCAAATTGTCGATGCCTATGGCCGGTTTTTACTCGGGCGACCCCGTGACACTGAACAGTTCCGATCAATCCGGAAACGATTTCAGCGATATTAAATTGATACGGGAATACCGAACGGGAGATATGTATCGTTATCTTCATAGAAACTACACCGCACGAACCGGCACCCCGTGGATCAAGGAATATCATAAAGAAAATGACTTTGTGCTCGATCTGCTGCTGGATACCTCCGGCGAAAAACCTCATTCCATAGAACGTATGGACGCTTTTTATGAAATAACTTATTCTGTTATTAATGCACTCATCGGCTGTAATGCTATTTTACGTTTGCATTGGTTCAACAAGCAAACAGGACTGACCGAAACAGCAGAAATCAGTAACGCTCAACAACTTCCGGAAACAATGATCCGTCTTTATCGTACCGATATACGCTGTACCCCTGAAGAAATACAGGGGGTGATGGCACAAATCAAAAACAGCAAAATGGTGATCAACACTAATCTGGAATGGTATTTCGGAGAGGAACCGATTTTCTGCTTTACGGAAAAGGGATTTGAAGCGGAACTGACAGGAAACATTTTTGAATTTTGAGTGACAAGGGGCAGACTCCGACCACCCTGCCTGTGTCATCAACAACAACCGATACCACCGAAAGGGGGCGTTTGCAATACAAAAAATCTATATCAAAACCACATCCGTCAACAGGACAAAGACAGAAAAAAAACACGAAAAAGAAATTTTTCGCCAAATGGATTCCTCTGTTTCTTTGATCATAATTTATGTTATCGGACTGCTCGGTCTTTGTACCTCAATAAAAAACATTTTTCATATCAGTACCGGTGTTTATCTCCTGTTGTGTGCTGCTTCTGCTGCCATCAGTACAGGGTTGTGGTATCTGTATTTCCATCAAAAAAGGTGGTTTATTTATACGACCATTCTCATTTGCACCTGCGGCACGATCGCCATTATCCCTCAGGCATTGATGATCACCGGCAGCCCTTACGAGAATATGATTGATACCGATATTTCCGTAATGACCTTAGCAATTCTTGCCGTATTGATATTGTTTTTTCTGTTTGCGTTAGAATTTGCACTTCGTTTTCATTCTGTTTTGTTTCTGGTATCCATCGCCGCTTTGGTCACTCCTCCCCTGTTGGGAAACAATCTCGATTTCGTTGCCACACTGATGATCGTTGTTTTTCAAATCAGCTTTATCGTTGTCAATATGACATCACGCAAAGATCGCAACAGCTTTCGTATGACGACAAGAGGTAAAGTTTCCACTGCTGCCTGTATTTGTGTGACCGCACTGATCCTTTTGTCAATGATACCCTCCCTCCCGATAGAAAGCTCTAACGAAGAGAATTTATTTTCAAGCGTCTACTCTGCGGATGCCGCTATCAAGGATGGAATAGCTATGATGACAGGGAACTTCGAGAGCAATATTTCGGGTGGTCAAATCAGCCGCGGCAATCTGCACCAAACCGGTCAGCATATGCTGTACATTACTACCAATACAAAACCTCAGGAAAATTTGTACCTTAGCGGATTTAAGGGATATACCTATGCCGACGGCGAATGGTCAGACGCCTATGCCTTCGGTTATGTGTATACAGATGTCTCCTTTGAACCTTTTATGGAACCATTTTATCGTCCCGATAATATGTTCACAGATGAACCTTGGTACCGCTATACATGCAGCGACTTGATTACCAATCTCTATTATACCCTCGGCTACTCCGGAAAATATGAAGCTTCCGATAATAACGACCTTGCCACCATTCGTATCTTCAATATCTCCCCGGCCGATACAGATTTTTATCTGCCTTATTATGCCGGTTCATCGGCAGGTGATTTGTACGATGCACGTGAAAAAGCTTACAGAGAAGGCAGAGGTGTGTTCGGCTATGAAAACACCTTTTTTCCCCGCAGCAAAATGAATATGTCCGATAAATGGGAAGCCAATCCTTATGCCGAAAAATTCGTGGACAACTATCAAAAATATGCCCAATCGTATTATACCATTATGCCGGAAACCGGTAATGAAAGACTCAAACAACTCTGCGAGGAAACTCCTCTGGAAACTTTGGACGAAATAACCACTTTTATTGCTTATACACTTCAGACACACGCCACTTACAGCACCACACCGGGGACAGCACCGTTTAATAAAGATATTGTAGATTATTTTTTATTTGACAACGGCAAAGGCTATTGTGTTCACTTTGCCTCTGCTGCCACATTGATGTACCGAAGCTATGGTATACCGGCGAGGTATGTAACGGGATATTCCGTTTCTCCGGGTTCATTTGGAGCCTCCCCACCTGAAAGCAGCAAGTATTTACTTGGCTACCAAGCAGACGTATTGGATTATTCCGCACACGCTTGGGTAGAAATCTTTCTGAAAGATTATGGCTGGGTCGTAGTTGATCCAACACCAACAGCAACAGATGATATGAATATCATTTATCCCGGTTATGACAAAAATGTGATGAACCGGATAATGAAGGAACACGACTGGCACTTTAAAAACAGATCAAACAATAGTTCCTCCTCCGACACTGAAGAGGATGATGATGGTGATGTTGCTCAAAATTCCTTTTCTTGGATCTATATCACATCAGCGGTTCTGTCAGCAGGTATCGCAGCATTTTTTCTGATCAGACGCAAACTCAGAATGCATCTGATCCCGACAATGGGCAGCAAAAAACTCTTTGATCTTATCATTCGATCCATTCATTTCTGCGGCATTTTGAAAGACTGCAACGGCTCCGAGCCGGACTTCTCCCAACGACTTTGCGAAAATATTCCATCACTGTCTCCTGATCATTCCGCCAAACTGATTAACATTATGCTGGCGGTCAACTATTCCAACTATACCCACGATCCCGATGACGATGATTTCCTGCGAAAAATCTATCTTGAAATTACCCATTCTCTTTACTCCAATATGAAATGGTATAAAAAGCCTATCTATAAGTTTATCAAAGCTCTTATTTGAGTGGGCGGCGAATACTTTGAAAACAATCCGCAAAAAAGCTGACACCGGTTCATCAAGAAACCGATGTCAGCTTTTTATTTGGCATATCGCCTTAACAAGGAAAGAACAACCGTAAAAAATCATTCATTCTCATCCGAACAAAAATCGCCGAATCAGAACTTTCCTTCTTTTGCTGCTTCTTCAATGCTTACAGCAACAGCGACCGTAGCACCAACCATCGGGTTGTTGCCCATACCGATCAATCCCATCATCTCCACGTGAGCCGGAACGGAGCTGGAACCTGCAAACTGAGCGTCTGAATGCATACGGCCCATTGTATCGGTCATACCATAAGAAGCGGGGCCTGCTGCCATATTATCCGGATGGAGCGTTCTGCCTGTACCGCCGCCCGATGCAACAGAGAAGTATTTCTTGCCCTGCTCAATGCATTCCTTCTTATAGGTAGCAGCAACCGGATGCTGAAATCTTGTGGGGTTAGTGGAGTTACCGGTGATAGATACACCGACTTTCTCCATATGCATAATCGCAACGCCTTCCTGTACGTCATCGGCACCGTAACACTTCACGGTTGCTCTGACACCATTGGAATAAGGCTTTTCGTATACTACATTGAGTTTAGCTGCTTTGTAGTCATATTTTGTTTCTACATATGTAAAACCATTGATACGTGAAATGATCTGAGCAGCATCTTTACCAAGACCATTAAGAATAACACGCAGCGGCTTCTGACGAACTTTGTTTGCTTTTTCAGCAATACCGATAGCACCTTCGGCAGCAGCAAAGGATTCGTGACCTGCCAGGAAGCAGAAACATTCCGTTTCTTCTTCCAAAAGCATTTTGCCGAGGTTTCCATGTCCAAGACCAACCTTTCTGTGGTCAGCAACAGAACCCGGAATACAGAAAGCCTGAAGTCCCTCACCGATAGCTGCAGCAGCATCAGCAGCACGGCGTGCACCCTTCTTGATGGCGATGGCTGCACCGATGGTGTATGCCCAGCATGCATTTTCAAAGCAGATCGGCTGGATCTTCTTTACCTGTGCGTAAACATCAAGACCTGCGTCTTTTGTAATTTTTTCAGCTTCTTCTACTGAAGCAATTCCATACTGATTTAAAACAGCATTGATCTGATCAATTCTTCTTTCGTATGATTCAAACAGAGCCATTTTCTTACTCCTTTCTCGGATCGATAATCTTTACTGCGTCTGCGACACGTCCGTACTGACCTTTTGCCTTTTCCCAAGCTTCGTTCGGAGTGTCACCGTTTTTAATGAAATCTGTCATCTTTCCGAGACTGACAAACTGATAACCGATAACTTCATCATTTTCGTCAAGTGCAATGCCTGTGACATAACCCTCAGCCATTTCAAGATAGCGAACACCTTTGGCATTGGTTGCGTACATTGTACCCACCTGTGATCTTAGACCCTTGCCAAGATCCTCAAGTCCTGCACCTACTGCCAAACCATCATCAGAGAAAGCACTCTGGCTTCTGCCATATACGATCTGAAGGAACAGTTCACGCATAGCGGTGTTGATAGCATCACAGACCAAGTCCGTATTCAATGCCTCAAGAATAGTCTTACCCTGAAGAACTTCTGCTGCCATTGCGGCGGAGTGAGTCATACCCGAGCAGCCGATAGTTTCTATCAGTGCTTCCTCAATAACACCATTTTTAACGTTGAGCGAAAGCTTACATGCTCCCTGCTGCGGAGCACACCAACCGATACCGTGTGTAAAACCGGAAATATCTCCGATCTGCTTTGCATGAACCCACTTTCCTTCTTCCGGAATAGGAGCCGGCTCGTGCTTTGCACCCTTTGCAACGGGGCACATCAGTTCAACCTCTTTTGTGTAAATCATTGCGATCTCCTTTCGTTCATCTGTTCATTCGAAAACACGGGAACAGATGTTGTCTGCTTTTAGAAAACATTATCGTTTTCTAAGGGAGAATTACTTTCCCCCCGACACACTGATTATAATATTTTTTTACGAAAATTGCAATAATTTACTCGAATTTTTTTTGTTGCATAGTTCTGCATTTGTCATCCAAAAAGCAAATGGTTTTATCATCCCAGTCACAAAAATTTTACTCAATATGTTTTTTAAACACAACTCCATCCCTGCCGTGTCCCCGCGGCAGGGGTAAATAAAGTAACAACGGTGTCGGGCGTTTCTTTTGAAGCAGAGGCATCCACTTCTAATGTAATGGTAAAAAAATAAGCTTTTTGCTGAAAAAAGCTTGACAGCAAAAAGCTTTGGTGATATAGTTATTTAATGCACCATAGTAGAAATATGCCCATTTTGGGGGACTTTTCTATCGTTAACTTAAAAAGATATTAGCACACTTGAAATAAAAAATCAAGTCTATTTTTTTAAAATGATTTCGGTGTACCGTGCCTGCATTTTTGTCACAAAAAGCCGGGCAGTTTTTACAACTTACGGAACGCAACAAAATGAATGGAGTGATTGTATGGTAAACGTCAAACCCGTACGCCTTGGTAAAACCGAGCGAATGAGCTTTTCTCATATCGACGAAGCTCTGGAAATGCCAAACCTCATCGAGATTCAGAAGGACTCTTACGACTGGTTTCTTAAAAAGGGTCTTCAAGAAGTTTTTGAGGATGTTTCGGGAATAACAGACTATTCCGGTAACCTTGTTCTTGACTTTGTGGATTATACGCTTGATACCGAACATCCCAACTACTCTATCGCAGAGTGTAAGGAAAGGGATGTCACTTATGCTGCTCCCCTCAGAGTAAAGGCAAGACTGTTTAACAGAGAAACCTCTGAAATCAAAGAATCCATCGTCTTTATGGGCGACTTTCCGCTGATGACTCCCAGCGGCACGTTTGTGATCAACGGTGCTGAACGTGTTATTGTATCACAGCTCGTCAGATCCCCGGGCGTTTACTACAAAATGGATTACGACAAAACCGGTAAACAGTTGTTCAGTGCAACAGTTATCCCTAACCGTGGTGCGTGGCTGGAATATGAGAACGATGTCAATGACGTTTTCTATGTTCGTATCGATAAAAACCGCAAACTCCCCATCACTGTCTTTATCCGGGCACTAGGACTCGGCACTGACCAGGAAATCATTGATTACTTCGGTGCCGATGACAGAATACTCGCTACCATTGAAAAAGATACTACCGACAACCAGGACGATGCTCTTAAGGAAGTTTACAGAAAACTCCGTCCCAGCGAACCGCCAACAGTAGAAAGTGCCCAGGCACACATTGATATGCTTTTCTTCGACCCCAGACGCTACGATATGTCCAGGGTCGGAAGATATAAATATAATAAAAAACTCGGTATCTCCAACAGACTTGCCAATCAAATCCTCGCCGAGCCGCTCGCCGATCCTTCCACAGGTGAGATCATCGCTGATGAAGGTGAGTTTATTTCCAAAGAAAAGGCTCTTGAAATCGAAAATAAAGGTGTTACTGTTGCTTATGTGCAGTCACCCAACGGCGATCCCGTTAAAATCATTTCCAACGGTATGGTAGACATCAAGGCTTACGTTGATTTCGATGCGGAGCAAGAATGCGGCATCAACGAAAAAGTCCGTTTCAGCGTTCTCCGTGAAATTCTGGATACCTGCGGTGATGATACAGCCGCTCTCAAAGCTGCCATTAAAAAGCGTAAGGATGAACTGGTTCCCAAGCATATTATCATTGATGATATTTTCTCTACCATCAATTATATGAATTCTCTCGCCTGCGGCATCGGTACAACCGACGACATCGACCATCTCGGCAACAGACGTATCCGCTCTGTCGGTGAACTGCTTCAAAACCAATTCCGGATCGGTTTTGCACGACTGGAAAGAGTAATCAGAGAGCGTATGACGCTTCAGGCACAGGATCTTGCTCATCTGCCGCCTAATGCCCTGATCAACATTCGCCCCGTAACAGCTGCTATCAAGGAATTTTTCGGTTCTTCTCCGCTTTCACAGTTTATGGACCAAAACAATCCCCTTGCCGAACTTACCCACAAAAGACGACTTTCCGCCCTTGGTCCCGGCGGTCTTTCCAGAGATCGTGCAGGATTTGAAGTTCGTGACGTTCACTATACTCACTATGGACGTATGTGTCCTATCGAAACCCCTGAAGGTCCTAACATTGGTCTGATTTCTTATCTGGCTACCTTCGCCAAAATCAATGAATACGGTCTGATTGAAGCTCCATTCCGCAAAGTAGACAAAGAAACCGGTATCGTTACTGATCATGTAGAATATATGACAGCAGATATGGAGGATAACTTCATTGTCGCACAGGCAAACGAACCTCTTGACGAAAATCACCGTTTTGTCAATAAAAAGATCGTCGGCAGACACAAAGACGAATTTGTGGAAGTAGAAAGGGAAAAAGCCGACTTTATGGACGTTTCTCCTAAAATGGTTGTATCCGTCGCCACAGCAATGATCCCCTTCCTTGAAAACGATGATGCCAACCGTGCTTTGATGGGTGCAAATATGCAGCGTCAGGCTGTGCCGCTGCTTGTGACCGAATCACCAATCGTTGGTACGGGTATGGAATACAAGGCAGGCGTTGACTCGGGTATTTGTATCCTTTCGGAAGAGGCCGGCACCGTAAAATATGTTAGTGCCGACCGTATTAAAGTAGAATATGACTCGGGCAGAATTCAGGAATTTAAAGTAACCAAATTTATGCGTTCCAACCAAGGCACTTGCATTAATCAGGTTCCCATCGTCGATGTAGGTCAGCGTGTCGAAATGGGCGAGGTTCTCGCAGACGGTCCCGCTACCTGCAACGGTGAAATCAGTCTGGGTAAAAATGCCCTCATCGGTTTTATGACATGGGAAGGCTATAACTACGAGGATGCCGTACTTATCAATGAAAAAATCGTTCGTGATGATGTATATACCTCCATTCACATAGAAGAATACGAAACAGAAGCAAGAGATACCAAACTAGGTCCGGAAGAAATCACCAGAGATATTCCGAATATCGGTGACGACCAGCTTAAAGATTTGGATGAACACGGTATTATCCACGTCGGTGCAGAGGTTCACGCAGGTGACATTCTCGTAGGTAAGGTAACTCCTAAGGGAGAAACTGAACTGACTGCCGAAGAAAGACTGCTTCGTGCTATTTTCGGTGAAAAATCCAGAGAAGTCCGTGATACTTCACTTCGTGTACCGCACGGTGAATATGGCATCATCGTAGACGTTAAGATATTTACCAAAGAAAACAGTGATGATGAGCTTGCTCCCGGTGTTAATAAGGTAGTTCGCTGCTACATCGCTCAAAAACGTAAAATTCAGGTCGGCGACAAGATGGCCGGCCGTCACGGTAACAAGGGTGTCGTTTCCCGAGTACTCCCCGAAGAGGATATGCCCTTCCTGCCCGACGGCAGACCGCTCGACATCGTACTTAACCCCCTCGGCGTACCTTCCCGAATGAATATCGGACAGGTACTGGAAGTCCACCTTGGTTATGCGGCAAAAGCTTTGGGCTGGAAAATTATGACTCCTGTCTTTGATGGTGCCCACGAGCAGGATATTTTCCAATGTTTCCGTGACGCAGGCATCAGTGAAGATGGCAAGATATGGCTGAAAGACGGACGCACCGGTGAATATTTTGATAATCCCGTTACTGTTGGCTATATGTATTACCTCAAGCTCCATCACCTTGTTGATGATAAGATCCACGCACGTTCCACCGGTCCGTACTCCCTCGTTACACAGCAGCCTTTGGGCGGTAAAGCTCAGTTTGGCGGTCAGCGTTTCGGTGAGATGGAAGTTTGGGCTTTGGAGGCATACGGTGCTGCCTATACCCTTCAGGAAATTCTTACCGTTAAGTCGGATGACGTTGTCGGCAGAGTCAAAACGTATGAATCGATCGTTAAGGGTCAGAACATTCCAAAGCCGGGTATTCCCGAATCCTTTAAGGTACTCATCAAAGAACTGCAGTCACTCGCTCTCGATGTTAAAGTTCTCGATAAGGACGGAGAAGAAATTGACCTCCGTGTGGATCTGGACGATGACATTAATCCTAATGAATCGTCCCTCGATGAAAAGAACGTTATGACAGACAACCACGACGGCTTCCAGATAGAGGACTCCGACGGTGAACCGGATGACTTGCTGGACGAAAGTTCCGATGATGAATTTTACGGCAGCGGTGACGATGCCTTCGATATGGACGAGCTTAACGACGACAACTGAGAGGAGGACACTCACTGATGGAATTCAACGAATTTGAATCAATAAAAATCGGACTTGCTTCCCCCGACACGATCAGGGAATGGTCCTACGGTGAGGTAAAAAAACCCGAAACCATTAACTATCGTACACTAAAACCCGAACGTGACGGTTTGTTCTGTGAGGCCATCTTCGGTCCTCAAAAGGACTGGGAGTGTCACTGCGGAAAATATAAAAAAATCCACTTTAAAGGCAGAGTCTGCGAACGCTGCGGCGTTGAGATTACCCGCTCTAAAGTAAGACGTGAGCGTATGGGTCACATTGAGCTGGCTGCTCCTGTTTCTCATATATGGTACTTCAAGGGCATCCCGTCAAGAATGGGTCTGATGCTCGATATTTCTCCAAGAACCCTCGAAAAAGTACTTTACTTTGCAATGTACATCGTGACCGATATTAAATCGGACAGTGAAGCTTCTCGTGAGCTTTCCAAACAACAGTGCCTCAGTGAAAAAGAATATCGTGATATGAAAGAAAAATATGAGGACGACTTCGAAGCAATGATGGGTGCCGAGGCGATCCAGAAGCTTCTGAAAGAAATTGACCTTGACGCCCTTTCTGCCGAGCTCAAAGAAGAATTAGAAGGAGCTACCGGTCAGAAACGTGTCAGAATTCTCAAACGTCTGGAAGTAGTAGAATCGTTCCGTATCTCGGGCAACCGTCCTGAATGGATGGTTATGGATGTTATCCCTGTTATCCCTCCGGACATTCGTCCGATGGTACAGCTGGACGGCGGACGTTTTGCCACCTCTGACCTCAATGACCTTTACAGACGTGTTATCAACAGAAATAACCGTCTGACCAGACTGTTGGAGCTTTCTGCCCCTGATATTATTATCAGAAATGAAAAACGTATGCTTCAGGAAGCTGTTGATGCACTCATCGACAACGGCAGACGAGGCAGACCCGTCACAGGTCCCAACAACCGTGCTCTTAAATCTCTCTCTGACATGCTGAAAGGTAAGCAGGGACGTTTCCGTCAGAACCTTCTCGGTAAACGTGTTGACTACTCAGGACGTTCCGTTATCGTTGTAGGACCGGAACTGAAAATGTATCAGTGCGGTCTGCCAAAGGAAATGGCACTGGAACTTTTTAAGCCTTTCGTAATGAAAATCCTTGTGGAAAGCGGTTCCGCACAAAATATTAAAGCAGCTCGTAAAGCAGTCGAAAGAGCGAAACCGGAGGTATGGGATGCACTGGAACGTGTTATCAAAGGACACCCCGTTATGCTCAACCGTGCACCGACACTTCACCGCCTTGGTATTCAGGCATTTGAGCCTGTCCTTGTAGAAGGAAAAGCACTGAAGCTTCATCCGCTCTCTTGTACGGCATTTAACGCCGACTTTGACGGCGACCAGATGGCGGTACACGTCCCTCTTTCTGCGGAAGCGCAGGCAGAAGCACGTTTCCTGATGCTGGCTGCCAACAACCTGCTCAAGCCTTCCGACGGTAAACCGGTTGCCGTTCCGACACAGGATATGGTACTTGGTTCTTACTATCTGACCCTCGATAAAGACGGTGAACCCGGCGAAGGCAAAATCTTCAGAGATGAAGAAGAAGCTTTGATGGCTTATGATACCAAAGTAGTCACTCTCCATTCCAAGATCAAGGTAAGACGCACCGGTATCTGGAACGGGGAAGAACGTTCCGTTCTGGTTGATACCACGGTTGGACGTATCATCTTTAATAAACCTGTTCCACAGGATCTGGGCTATGTTGACAGAACTAACCCCGATAACTTTATGAAATATGAAATCGACTTCCTTGTCGGTAAAAAGCAGCTTGGTAAAATTTTCGACAGATGTATTCGTGTACACGGTACACAAACCACTTCCAGAGTACTCGACGATGTAAAGTCACAGGGGTATAAATTCTCCACAAAGGGTGCTATCACGGTTGCCGTATGCGATGCCGAAATTCCACCCAAGAAAAAGGCGATCATTGCTGATGCAGAACGTGAGATCGACAAAGTCACCAAAATGTACAGACGTGGCTTTATGTCCAATCAGGAACGTTATGAAAAGGTTCTCAAAATCTGGGAAACTGCTACTAACGACGTCACCACTGCACTTCAAGCTAACCTTGACCGCTATAACCCGATCTTTATGATGGCTGACTCCGGCGCCCGTGGTTCTATGAGCCAGATTCGTCAGCTTGCCGGTATGCGTGGTTTGATCGCCAACACATCCGGTAAAACGATCGAAATTCCGATCAGAGCAAACTATCGTGAAGGTCTTAACATTCTCGAATACTTTATTTCTTCCCGTGGTGCCCGTAAAGGTCTTGCTGATACGGCTCTGCGTACTGCCGACTCAGGTTACCTCACCAGACGTCTTGTTGATGTATCTCAGGATGTGATCATCCGTGAAGAGGATTGCGGCACAAAAGACGGTATTGTTGTATATGACATTAAAGATGGCAACTCTGTCATCGAGTCCATGCACGAACGTCTGCTCGGCAGATACCTCTGTGAGGACTTTATTGACAATGAAACAGGAGAAGTACTGGTTTCTTCCAATAAAATGATGGATGATCACGATGCGGATATTATCGTCGGTAAGGGTACTACTTCTATCAAGCTCCGCTCTATCATTGACTGTCGTGCACAGCACGGTGTATGCAAGAAGTGCTACGGCTCTAACCTTGCTAACGGTATGCCTGTTACGATCGGCGAAGCAGTAGGTATTATTGCTGCCCAGTCTATCGGTGAGCCGGGTACACAGCTTACGATGCGTACATTCCATACGGGCGGTGTTGCAGGCGGCGAGGATATTACACAGGGTCTTCCGAGAGTCGAAGAACTGTTTGAAGCCAGAAAACCAAAGCATCTCGCTATTATCAGCGAAATCGGCGGTAAGGTTACTTTTGAGGACATTAAGAAGAACCGCCACGCTGTTATTACGGATATGGAAAGCGGCGAAAAGAGAGAATATCTCATTCCCTTCGGTTCTAGAACCAAAGTGGAAGAAGGACAAATCATTGAAGCCGGTGACCTTATTACAGAAGGTTCTGTCAATCCGCACGATGTACTGGAAATCAAAGGTACCGCTGCTGTGCAGGATTACCTTATCGAAGAAGTACAGAGTGCTTATCGTATGCAGGGTGTTGATATTAACGACAAACATATTGAAGTTATCGTTCGCCAGATGATGAAGAAGGTCAAGATAGACGATGCCGGAAGTACCAATCTGCTGCCCGGCTCATTGGTTGACAAGGGCGATTTTTATGCCGCTAACAGCAAGATCGAAAAAAGAATTGCCAACGGCGAAGAAGGTCTTACCACTGCTACTTATATTCCTATGCTGCTCGGTATTACCAAAGCTTCTCTTGCTACCGATTCATTCCTGTCGGCTGCATCATTCCAGGAAACCACCAGAGTTCTTACCGATGCCGCTATTAAGGGCAAGATCGATCCGCTGATGGGTCTGAAAGAAAACGTTATCATCGGTAAACTTGTTCCTGCCGGTACCGGTATGCATCGTTACAGTGATGTTGAGATTGAAGAAACCAATCCTACTGCCATCACTTCACTGAACTAATGTCAAACGTATGGACGGCAGCAGAGGGTTTCCCATTAACCTATCTGATCGACTTTTGAAAAAATTCACTTTTACTGATACTTGTATATAGTTCCGTCCCCGGATAAGTACCTTTCTCACTTATCCGGGGACTTTTTGTATCTGTTTTCATTGGATATTCCAAATGGATACCGCAAAAAATCCACCCCGACATAGCCAATAATGCCTTGTCGGGGTGGAACATCCTATATTACCCAAAAATCATCTTCTATTTTCAATACAGCAGAAAAACCGCCATACGGAAATGGGCTTCATTTATTTACCCAAGAAAGCAGCTCCAATCAAACCAGCATCGTTACCAAGCTGAGCAAGGCATACTTTGGTCTGATGTTGGTTGTGTTTTGTATAACGCTCTGTTTCCACAATTTTCTGAAGCGGTTCAATAAGAATGCTGCCCTGATTGCTGACACCACCGCCGATGCAAAGGATCTCGGGCTGGAATATATTGATGATGTTGACAATACCACAACCCAAATAACTAATGTAAGCGTCTACGATTGCCTTACCAATAGGACATCCCTGACGCATTGCATCAAATGCTGTACGTCCTGTAATGCGACCAATATCCCCCTGTATACTCTGTGTGAGAATAGAGTTATTATTATAAGGGTTCATAACGGCTTCTTTGGTCATATTGATCAGACCGGTTGCTGATGAATAGGCTTCCCAACAACCCTTTCTGCCGCACGTACACTGACGTCCTCCGTGCTGTATTACCATATGTCCCAGTTCTGCACCGGCATAATTGGAACCGCTGTAAATCATACCATCAATGATAATACCGCCGCCAACGCCTGTACCGAGTGTGATAACCACAGCATCGTTGGCATCTTTGGCTCCGCCTACGAGAAACTCACCGTATGCTGCTGCGTTAGCATCATTTTCCACAAAAATATCGATGTCCAAACGCTCCTTCATCATTGTGACGATTTCCCAATTATGAAAACCAAAGTTGTTTGCAAACTCGATCACACCTGTTGCACCGTTCACCGCACCAGGCGCTCCAATTCCGACAAAGTTTATATCATCTTTTGTAAGATTGACACTTTCAAGTGCTTTGAGTGCCACTGCTGCCATATCGTCACAAATAGCTTCCTTAGGACGGGGAGCATTTGTCTTACAACTTGCTTTTACAATGATATTACCCTCTTCGTCAACAACACCTGCTACGATGTTCGTGCCGCCTAGGTCGATACCAAGATAATACATATTCTAATTCCTCCTGTAGATAAATGTTCATTAGTAACATTATATCATATTGCACAATTTTGTAAAAGTCAAAATAAAAAATTTTAAAATTTTGTTATTTTATACAACTGTTCCGTCCCCTTAATAGTTAATTTGCTAACGAATTGCCTCTATTATTTGTGATATTTACCATTATTATTGATTTGAAAGGCTCTGTATATTTGCTCGCACAACATTACCCGTGCCAACTGATGGGGAAATGTCATCAATGACATTGACATTCGTTCCGAAGATGCTGCTTTCACCTCATCTGACAATCCCCAAGAACCGCCTATCACAAATACAATATTACTGTATCCGTCCAATGCATAGTTCTCTATTGCGGCGGCAAGCCGCTCGGAGCTTCTCTGTTTCCCCTCTATACACATTGCGATCACTTTAGCACCTTTAGGAATTCTGGAAAGAATACGCTCTCCCTCTTTTTCCAGTGTACGGGTGATTTGTGCATCTGACGGATGCTCGGCTATTTTTTCCTCATCGACTTCCACCACTGAAAAGCTGCAAAAAGTTTTCATTCGTTTGGCATATTCATCACAGGCAGATTTCCAATAATTTTCTTTTAATCTGCCGACACAAATCACCGTAACATTCAGCATAAATTTTCTCCTATATTCATATTCAATAAATCATAGAACCGCTCGTATTGGCAACAGGAGCGGCAGACAAGATAAAATCAATATTTTGTTTCATTCCGTTTTGTTCTAATGTACACAATGAAGTTTGCAGTGCCAACTCAGGAATGTTGTTCTCACGGCTGATATGTGCCAGTACTATACGTGTAGTACCGTTTCTGACCAGTTCTGCCGCATATTCGGCCGCCGTTTCATTCGACAAATGGCCAATATCCGACAAAATACGTCTTTTCAGTATATACGGATATAGCCCGCATTGGAGCATTCCAATATCGTGATTTGATTCCAGTACAACGGTATCACAGCCGTGAAGCGCTGTTTTCATCTCCTTTGAAATATAGCCTGTATCTGTTGCAAAACCTGTTCTGCGTCCGTCAGAACTTTCCGCAACATATCCGAAGCCCTCACGGCAATCGTGAGAGATAGGAAAGGGAGTGATCTTCATTCCGCAGACCTCTACCCCGACAGAATCAATCACGTCAATATCAACCTTGTCATTGATCAGGTCTTTTTCCGTCAGTGCCTCTATAGTACCTACAGAAGAAAACACCCTGATATGATGTCTTGATGCAAGCACACGCAGTCCTTGTATATGGTCACTATGCTCGTGCGTAATAAAAATAGCCTTCACATTGTGAATATCAAGGTCGTTTTCTTTGAGTGCTGTTTCTATCTGTCTGGCACTTCTGCCGACATCGATCAAGACACCGTTTTCTGATGTACCTATGTAATAACTGTTGCCTGAGCTTCCGCTGAACAGCGGACATAATCTTGTCATTTTCTTTCCCCTTTTTCTCTGTCTGCTTTGAACCGTCATTCAGATTTTCCTCATATTGTCAGTATGCTGTCCAGTGTATCGATCCTGAAATCACACAATGGATGAGGCATTTCTACTTTGTGCTGCGGGTCATAAAGGCAAGTAAATAATGCGGCATTTTTTCCACCCTGCATATCCGAGGTAAGCGAGTCCCCCACCACCAGAATGTTTGATTTGTCTTTTTCTCCAATATCATCAAGCACATAATCAAAAAATTCCCTTTGGGGCTTTTGGATACCAATTTCATCAGAAATATAAATTTTGCGGATATACTCCGTCACCTTGCTTCTGTCAAAGCGACCGTGCTGAACAGCGGAAATCCCGTTGGTAATGACGTAAATATCACAGCAGCGGCTAATACTGCGTATCGACTCATATGCTCCATCAATGAGCACTGCTTGTTTTGACAATTCTGTCACATAACATTCTGCCAACATTTCAGCATTGTCAAACCCGTCAAGACACCTTTTGATCAGTTCCCGAAAGCGTTGTATTTTCAATTCCGCACGGGTAATCTTTTTTATTTCAAACTGTTTCCATAAGGCATCATTAATACTGCTGAAATTTCTGTATATTTCGTCATTAACCTCATATCCTGCTTGTACGAGAGTTGCCTTCAATGCACCATATTCGCACACGGGAAAATCAAATATGGTATCATCCGCATCCATCAATATTGTCGTAAATCGCATCGTTCCACCTCTTTCTATCGTCAATTATATTCCAATCAGCGTCCGATTGCAACTGTTAACTTTCCGCAAAAACATCATCGGTTCACTGAAGAAAATTTTGATTGACAAGCAAAAAACGGTATGATAAACTTTTGGTAATAAGATATTGAAGGGGGACTGTCCATATGAATAATAACGATTATAACCAAAATATACAAGGATCACAGCTGCCTTGTTCACCACCGATCCCGTCCGGTGAATATACATCGTATCCTGCCGATGATATACCGTCACCCTATCCTGCTGAAAACTTTCTTTATGAACCATATGCCACCAATGATCCCGGAAAAAGCGCAGCAACGGCAAGTATGATATTCGGCATATGCAGTATTGCACTCTTCTTTTCTTTTATAGGTTCCGTCGGCTCCGTAGTTGCCATTGTGCTTTCACGCACCTCTGCCGGTAAATCTCATTCCGTGGGGCTGCCTCAGTCCACCAAAGCAAGAGTTGGCTTTATCTGCGGAATTATTTCTCTTTCAATGTATGTTATCTTTTTGGCTTTTTGCATCATTTCCATCACCAAATAATAACATAATAGGGTATATAAAATGAAAAATAACTACTCCTTTAAATCATTTGATGAAGTTTTCCCGGAAGACAGCTTTATCAAAAATGATCCACACATTAATATGCAGCAAGAAGATATTCTCTCATTAGACCCTAATGAACAAAAGACCGCTGCTCCTTCTGAGGAACCGTACAATAACCTTCCGCTGCTGATTGATAACTCCCATCCATCTTCGTACTACAACACCAACGAACAAAATGTGGCTGTTCTTTCCAAGGATCCCGACAATAGCCTTCCGCTGCTGATTGACCATTCTCGTCCATCTTCGTACTATAACACCGATGTACAAAATGATACGGCTTATCACCACTCTCCTCCCAAGCTGTTTGATGACAATGAAGGTCAGGCTGCTATGATCGGATTGGCTGCTATTTTGGTGTCCGGATTTGCATTGCTCCTCAGCTTTGAACTGTTCATTCTGCCATTCATCATCATTATGATCAGTGTGATCCTGAGAAAAGTCTCCTACAAACGGATCAGGCGAACTGCTGATAAAAATGAAAAGACGATCGGCAGATTATCTGTCACGATCAATCTGGTTGCCATTGCGATCATCGTTCTGCGAATTTCGATAATCCTTTATTGTCTTGCCAATTACGGTGAATACAACTTTGGCGGAATTTACATCAAACTTTAAAGCTGTCCGGTGCGATATTGCCTACTATTTTACTATGCGTACAACAAAACACGGAAAGGAACAGGATCCTTTCCGTGTTTTTATATTTATACGGTTACACTGTTTTTTATTTTGGCGAATTTTTCTTTGCCGATACCACTGACTTCTGTCAGTTCGTCCACCGATCGAAAACTGCCCTTTTGATTGCGTACATCAATGATTTTTTGCGCGAGTTTATCGCCTATCACTTCCAATTCGGCAAGCTGTTCCTTGGTTGCAGTATTAATATTGATTTTTCCTGAATAGGAAGCTTCACCAGAACTTTCAATAACAGACGCTGCTTCCTTCACAAAAACAATTTCCTGCGCTTCAGAATAATAGCAGCAGTTGTACCATATCAGTACAGCTGCTATTACCAATCCGCCAATAATCAGCAGCCTGACAGGCTCTTCCGTAAAGCGAACCATAATCAATACTGATCGGTGATCGGATTGACTCCGCCATCGGGCTTGTTCAAACGGTCAATGTATTTAATAGCGGCACCACAGCCATTGACAACACAACAGGAAGGATTATCCGCAATTCGCACATTGAGGTTGGTAACATTTTTGATCAGTGCCGCCAATCCTGCCAACTGTGCACCGCCTCCCGTCAGTATGATGCCATCATTGTAAATATCACCCGTTAGTTCAGGAGGCGTTTCTTCTAATATATCCTGTATATTGTCAACAATAATCTGTGCCGGCTCTGCAAGCGGCTCTATCATTTCATCAGCGTTAAGGTCTACCCACATCGGCATACCTGTCACCAAATTTCTGCCCTTAATTCTATAAGTTCCTTCAATGACCCCCGGCACAACACAGCCGATATTCATTTTGGCCTGTTCTGCGGTACGTTTGCCGATGAGCATATTATATCGTCTGCGTACATACTTGATAATTTCATCATCCATTACGTTTCCTGCATACTTGATCGTACGGGAAACCGCAATTCCGCCAAGAGAAATAACTGCCATATCCGTTGTACCGCCGCCAATATCAACCACAAATGCTCCGTGCGGACTTTCTATATCAACGCCGGCGCCGATAGCAGCCGCCACCGGTTCTTCGATCAGGCAGACTCTGCGGATACCTGCCCCACTGACAGCGTTGACCACTGCACGCTTTTCCACTTCTGTGATCTCACCCGGTACACAAGCAACGGCACGAGGCATACCAATTTTGGAAGAAACCACATTTTTCAGCAGAATGGAAACCATCGCTTCTGCCAGTCCAAAATCTGAAATAACCCCTCCGCTGAGCGGATATACCACATCCATTCTGGCAGAAGTTCGTCCAAGCATCAGATAAGCAGGCTGTCCTACAGCCACAATGCTTTCATTTTCAAGATTGACCGCAATCACCGACGGCTCGTCAACAACAATTCCTTTATTATGCAGAAAAATTCTTGTACGAGATGTTCCCAGATCAATAGCGACATCAAGTCCCAAATTCAACACCTTCTTTCTTTTTATCGCACTTTATTATACCACGTTTTGCATTGCGGTACAATATCCTTTGTCCCTTACAAACTGCTGTCAACAAAATCGTTGCCCATTTTTGGTAATGATGATTTCACTCTGTCCTGCAATCGCAATGGAAGCACAAATGACTTTTTTGGCTCCCGCTTCCCTCAATGACTTACAGCATTCCGATATTGTAGCACCGGTTGTGATAACATCATCAATAATCAATATTCGTTTATTATTTACCTTTTCCCTGTCCAAAGCAGAATATACTCCTATCACATTGTCTTTTCTTTCTTCGGAGTTTAAATTATGTTGTTCCAGATTATTTTTAACTTTATCGAGAAGCGGCTCATAAGGTTTCGCAAGCAGCAATGCTGCTCTTTGTGCCAACAATTCTGCCTGGTCATAGCCTCTTGACCGTTTCCGTGCGTAATAAAGCGGCACGCAGGTGATCATATCAAAATTGTCGATGCCATATGTATCTCTGATTGTATAGGCAATCATCTTTCCAAAGCTTTTGCAGTAATTTTTATGTCCGTTGAATTTGTATCGGATAATTGCCTCACGAATACGATCTTTATAAAGAAATGGTGCCACACATAGTTCATCGGTAGGCGTATGTTTTTCATAAGCATATCCCTTGAATGCTGCCAAACATTCATCGCACTCGGTTTTTCGATAATCGATCCATTTCAAACAGTAGGGACATTTCGGAGGAAAGAAAAAAGAAAGCAGCCATTCTTTCATAAGGAACCTCGTTTCAGAAAAGCAGCAAGTCCTGAATACCGCAGTGTTTTTTTATTATTATCCACCATTGTTTTCAGAGTGGATACATTGCCCACCAATATCAATATCTTTTTGGCTCTGGTAACCGCCGTATACAACAAATTTCTGTAATAAAGCTGTGCAGGACCGTAGTACATCGGCATAATAACTGCTTCAAACTCGTTGCCCTGACTTTTATGTACAGTAGTAGCATATGCCAGTTCCAGCTGAAGCATCGCTTCCGAATTGTACACCACAAATTTATCATCATAACGAATGGTTGCCGTTTTAGCGGAACGATTGATGTCCACGATAACACCTATATCTCCATTAAATATACCAGCACCCTCCGTACCGTCATCTTTCTCCCAAAGCAGATCATAATTGTTCTTTGTTTGCATTACCTTATCTCCCAAATGGAAAGTATAAAGTGCCATCGGCAGCTCATATTGATTTCCCTGTGACGGATTAAGTGTGTCCTGCAGCTTCTTATTTAACTCTGCCACCCCCAGCTCTCCCTTTCTTCCGGGACAAAGCACCTGTATATTTTCAAAAGGAGAATAACCGTAAGTATTGGGCAGTCGGGTGCTGCACAAGTCAACGATCGTCGATGCGATCCTTTCCTTATTGTCACACGCCATAAAGAAAAAATCGCTGTCTGTACGCTGTATTTCGGGCATTTCTCCGTGTACGATCTTATGGGCGTTGGTAACGATAAGACTTTGCATTGATTGACGGAATATTTCTGTCAGCTGCACCACGGGGATCGTTCCCGAAGCAATCAAATCCCCCAATACATTACCTGCCCCTACCGACGGCAGCTGGTCGCTGTCACCTACCATAATCAATCGGCTGCCCAGCGGCAATGCACGCATCACTCCCTCGAATACAGAAACGTCTACCATTGATAGCTCATCCAAAACAAGGGCATCACAATCAAGAAGATTTTTCTCGTTTCTTTTAAAAACGGGATTGTCATTTTTATCCCATTCTACCTCCAACAATCGGTGTATCGTCTTTGCTTCTTGTCCTGTCACCTCTGACATACGCTGTGCGGCTCTTCCTGTAGGTGCCGCTAACGCTACCTTCATACCGCTTTGGCGATACAGTTCAATGATGGCATTCAGAGTAGTTGTTTTACCCGTACCCGGACCGCCGGTCAAGATCAGCAATCCGCCCGATAACGCTTGTAGGATCGCTTTTCGCTGCAGTTCGGCATACTTGATTTTTTGTTTCTTTTCGAACATATCCAGTGCATATTCTACTCCTGTTATTCTTTCCGGAGGAAACTGCAGCATCATCTGTAAACGCTCTGCGGCATAAGTTTCACTTCTGTAGAGTTCCGGAAGAAAAATAAATTCTTTTTCCTCCCAACAATCAGCTGCAAGACTTCCGTCCATTATCATCTGTGCTACGGCATCCGCAATATTTTCCTGTGTTAGTTTAAGATACCTTGCGGTCACAGCAATCAATTTTTCTTTAGGCAGGCACGTGTGCCCGTTGCCGGAATTATAAGTAATGATATACACAATTCCTGCCCGTATACGACATATATCGTCCGAAGGTCGTTCGAGAGATGCCGCTATCAAGTCTGCTCTCTCGAAGGACACATCCACTCCGACCGAACACAGAATATAAGGATTGCATTCGATAGCGTTGATCGTTTCCGCTCCTAATTTTTTCCATATTCTGACCGCTTCCATAGCAGAAATATGATATTTTTCCAGATACAGCATTACCTCCCGCATGCCAAACATCTTTCTTATCTCCGCAGATATGCTCTGTGCTTTATCGTGAGATATTCCCTTCACTTTTTCCAGCCGCTCGGGTTCATTCTGCATTACTTCCAGTGTATTTTCGCCAAATGCTTCCACCAATCTTTTTGCCGTAGCTCGCCCTATTCCTTTTACCACTCCCGAGGACAAATATTTCAAAATACTTGCCGAAGTAGACGGCATATGATACTCGTAATATTCAAATGAAAACTGCTCCCCATAGCTGATATGTGTTCTCCAGTTGCCAACAAGCTTCAGCTCATCTCCTATGTTAACATCTGTCATCATACCGACGGCTGTCGCATGAATGCCATCGCACAGCATTGTCAGTACCGAATAGCCATTATTTTCATTTCGATAAATAATTTCCTCTACCGTACCGCACAGCTGTAATAGTTCCTTTTCCTCCATAATATGCCACCTTAAAAAGTCCTTTTCATATAGTTTACAAGGTTGTCGGCTTTCTGTCAATCGATTTATTGACAATCCACAAGATTTTAAATCCACGCATTTTTTCATTGATTTTATAAATAAAGAGTAGTATTATATTTTTAGGTTATTTATCAGCATAGTGCATAATTATATCGTTTTTGCTTTGTATGATTATTACAGAACAGGAGTAAGGTAAAATGGGAGAAAACAGAAAAGTTAAAAACAATAACGAATCCAAACGTGAAAAAGACGGACACGTTTACTACGTAAGAGGAATTCGTGATGTCAGCGGCGAAAAATATCAACGTTATGCTGTTGCTACACACTTTGTGGAACGAGGCGAAGATTACCTTAAAGTACTCAAGCAGTATATACAGCCTCTCTATAAGGAAGGCGACATTATCAGTATGAGTGAAAAAGTGATTTCGATGTGTCAGGACAATACCGTCGAAATGAAAGATGTTAAGCTGGGTTTTTGGGCAAAATTTCTATCCAAATTTGCCGCTAAATCCTCTGCCGGCATCGGTATGAACGAGCCATATAAACTTCAGCTTGCCATCAATATGAAGGGTTTGCCGCTGGTATTGTGGGCTTCCCTTTGCAGTGCCGTCGGAAAAATATTCCATAAACGTGGTATCTTTTATGAAATTGTCGGACAGGACGTTGCCGGTATTGACGGCTTTTACAGCCATTCGGCATTTGAAACCTATCATACGCTGGCTGTCCTCAATCCCAAAGAACCGGAAAAGGTATGTCAAACCATTAAGGAAAAATTGGGTTATAGCTGTATCCTCGCCGATGCCAACGACCTCAACATTGAGATACTTGCCGTGTCTCCCGACCTTCAGGACAAAGCGGATGAATATATTATCGACCTGATCGGTGATAACCCTGCCGGACAGGATGACGAACTGACACCGTTCATTATTATCCGCAAAAGAGCCGAGGATGAAACCGATCCAATGGACTGATCATTGCGTTGTGAGCCCCCACACAAGGTCTGAGTACTGCACTGTGAGGAATTTTAATATCTTCCATAAAAAACAATGACAGCGAAAAAATTTCGCTGTCATTGTTTTTTTACCTGTCATTGATGTCGACATAAGGTATTCTGTCGTGTACGTTCATATAAGCGGGACGAATAATTTTACTCGGATTGATCAGTTCCTCCATACGATGTGCCGACCAACCCGCAATTCTGGCAATGGCAAAAATAGGTGTAAAAAGCTTTTGAGGCAAATCAAGCATACTATAAACAAATCCGCTGTAAAAGTCAACATTGGCACTGACGCCTTTGTATATCCTGCGTTCCTTGGCAATGACCTCGGGTGCCAGACGTTCCACCAATGAATACAGATTAAATTCATCCAACCTGCCCTTTTCTTCGGAAAGCTTTTCTACAAAAGATTTGAACACTCTTGCTCTCGGATCAGAAATAGAATATACAGCGTGACCCATACCATAAATCAACCCTGCTTTATCAAAAGCTTCTCCGTGCAGAAGTTTAACCAAATAATTGCGTACTTCTTCTTCATCTGAATAATCTTTAATATGATTTTTCATATCATCAAACATCTGTACCACCTTGATATTGGCACCACCGTGTTTTGGTCCCTTCAAAGAGCCCAGTGCCGCTGCGATGGCAGAATAGGTATCCGTACCGGAAGATGTGACCACGTGCGTAGTGAAAGTAGAATTATTACCGCCGCCGTGCTCTGCGTGAAGTACCAATGACATATCCAGCAGTTTTGCTTCCAGCTTGGTATATCGGGAATTCGGTCTGAGCATATAAAGAATATTTTCTGCTGTGGAAAGTCCGGGCTGAGGATTATGTATAATCAAACTGGCATCTTCATAATAATGCTGATACGCCTGATAACCATATACTGAAAGCACAGGAAACAGCGCTATCAACTGCAAACACTGTCTGAGCACATTTTGCAAGGAGGTGTCGTCCGCCTTCGGGTCATAAGAATACAGTGTCAGGACACTTCTTGCCAGACCATTCATCATATCGGCACTGGGTGCCTTCAAAATAATATCTCGTGTAAAATACTGCGGCAGTTCACGGTAAAAAGAAAGCAGACGCTTGATTTGTTCAAATTGATCTTGATTAGGTAAACTGCCAAAAATCAGAAGATAAACAACCTCTTCAAAACCAAAACGATCATCGTGAATAAAGCCTTTCACAATTTCTTCAACATCTACTCCTCTATAATACAGCTTACCTTCACAAGGTTCTTCCTTGCCGTCCACCATTTTTTTGGAGCATATTTCTGAAATTTCGGTCAGTCCTGCCAATACACCTTTACCATTAATATCACGCAAGCCTCTTTTGACGTCATATTTGGTATAAAGTTCACGGTCAATTTTTCCTTTTTCGGCACATATCTGACTCAACTGTTCGAGTTCAGGTGTAACTTTATATAATTCTTCGTTCTGCATAGGTTATCATCTCCATTACTTTTTATAAATTATTATCCACTAAACATTTATATTATATCATAATTGAATATTAATGTAAACAAGAATTTTCTGAGATTTTTTTCACAAGTGCGCAGCAGCCTTGATAAAGTTGACGGCATTTCAACTCGTGATTGATTTTGTTGAGTACTCTGCGTTTATCACCACTCCATTTGGGTGATACCAAGATACTTTTATCGCCATCTCCTGTCAATCGGTGTATAACTATATGCGGTGGCAAGATAGCTATGATGTCCGCCACAAGAGAAACATATTCATCTTCTTCAAGTGTTTTAAATTCACCCAACTCATACATTTCGTACAGCTTCGTATTTTTGAGAACGTGAAGCAGCTGAATTTTAATACCGTCCGATCCCGACTGTCCAATATAGGCTGTGGTTGCAAGCATTTCTTCTTTGGTTTCACCGGGCAGTCCCACTATCATATGAGTGATCACATCAGCTCCTGCTTGCTTCAAACGAAAAACAGCATTATCATAAACATCAAGCTGATAGCCTCTGTTAATAAGTTCGGCTGTTTTCTGATGAATAGTCTGCAAGCCAAGTTCCACCCATACCGGTTTGACAGAAGCCAGCTCTGCAATCAGTGCCATTTTATCCTCCTGCAAACAATCAGGACGAGTTGCTATGGATAATCCCGCTATGTCATCCCTCTGGATAACAGGAAAAAACAGTTTTCTCAACTCATCAACATCGGCATAAGTATTGGTATAGGACTGGAAATACGCAATATAACGACTGCCGGTATATTTTCGGCTAACAAGCGTTTTGGCATATTCAATTTGCTCATCCATTCTTTTCATACGAGGTACAGCAAAATCGCCGGATCCTCCCTCACTGCAAAAAATACATCCTCCGTACGATATAGTCCCATCACGGTTAGGACAACCCATTCCACTATCCAGCGAAAGCTTATACAGTTTTTCACCGAATGTTTGTTTAAAATAAGCATCAAGAGAGTAGTATCTTCTTCCGTTCCACAATCTTTTTTCATTCATAGAAGTATATCCTTTATCATATTTTCATATTATTATAAAATCCAAATCAATGCAATATTCAAATTTCGCTTTTTGTCCAGACAGAAAAAAGGAGAAACACACGATGTGCTTCTCCTCATTCTGCATTGCAAGATTATTCTTTAGAAAAGTTTTCTTTTTCAACACCGCAAAGAGGACAAGTCCAATCATCAGGAATATCCTCAAAAGGTGTACCGGGAGCAATACCATTGTTCGGATCGCCCTCGATCGGATCATAAACATAACCACAGACATTGCATACATATTTATCCATTTTTAAAACCTCCATTTTGATTAATTATTGTATAAGTATAAATGATTTCATAAAATTAGTCAATCATCATTTGATTTTTCCTTTATTTTTGACGTTTCGTCCAAAACATCACTTTGCAAACTGTCTATTCTGCTTGACACTTTATCCACCGTTGTGCGATAAGCATTGGTAATACTTTCTTTATAAACAGATGCTACTCGATAACCTATCAATGCCGTACAGAGCATCAAAAATGCTGTGGCAACAAAAAAAACAATATAATAAAGAACCCTCTTCTTTTTACTTTTCTTTTCCACACTGCCACGTCCTTTCTGCCGACGTCTGCTGATATATTCTGATGCCACAGCACAAAGTGGGACTGTGCATTGGTTCATTGCAAACATCAATGTTTTTTGATACGCATTGCGATCACCGTAATATCATCATCATGACCATCATCTCGTCTTGCTGTTGCCTCGTCATTGATCAAATCAGCAAGCTCCTGCATACTTTTATCTTCCCACTTCTCGATAATACGCTCAATCCACTGTTCTCCTGTCGCAGTTGCTCCGTCCGATACCATTACAATAATATCATCGGGTTCCAGTGTATCTTCCGTATAGGTAAACTCCACATCGGGCAAAATTCCTACCGGAAGCGACGGCGTTTCTACACGATACATGTCATTCTCTTTGCGAATAAAAGACAAGGCTGCTCCCGCTTTCATAAAATCTGTCAAGCCGCTGTACAGATCCACGGAAACCACATCCAGCGTCGCCAGTGATTCATCGTCCGACTTGACAAGCAATGCGGAATTCACCACCTTCAAAGAACAATCAAAACCCAAGCCTGCCTTGATCAGTTTTGACATAATACTCACTGCCATTCCGCCATCCACAGCGGCTCTGCCTCCCGTACCCATTCCGTCACTCAAAACCGTTATCATCCGACCCATACCATCGTTAAAATACCGTAAATTATCTCCGCAAAGCTGACCGCTGCCGCAGACGTGCTGGCTGGATGCGATTTCAACATCCAGTCCGGGACGTTCACACATTACAATTCTGCATCGGCCGAAAGCAGCTGTAACACTTGGCGTATCAAAACGTCTGCCACAGATCTTACCGATTTCATATACCAGCAAGGCTCGTTTAATTTTTTTGCGGTCACCATCATTGATTTCGGTTTCTACTGTCATTCTGCCCATATAGTCAATATGGCAGCTGACATCGATCGGTACCATCCCCAGTTCCTTGAGTTTCATAAATATCCTGTCTGAAATTTCGTTGTCAAATACTTCATAATTTTCGTATTCATCCGCCATTTCTCCCAAAATATCTCCCAGCCCGCAAAACTGACCCGCCACAACCGTACGTACTTCATCAATTCGCTTGGCTGCCGCTTCCGAAGCAAGATAGCTTTTGTAAAACTGGTTGATAGACATTGCCATTTCCGAAGTACGACAGCATTTTCTCCGGAAGTCATCCCTGAAATCCTCTGCTCGGATTTTTCCCTCTCTTCTTAGTTTATCTGTCACATAATCGAACGACTCCATCGTAACACCCTCACGGTGTTCCCAACAAAACACCTTCATACCACACCGCTGACAGGTATTATCCACGGCATTGCGATAAACGCCGTCTATGGTAGGTGTCACAATACGTGAAAGTTTCTGTGATACTTCCTCTACGTCGGACGAAACATCTGAAAGTGCCTTTGCTGCAAAATCCAGCCGCATAATAATAGACCGTCTTAAGCCTTCGCAGTTCTCATCCTCTGCCTTGGAAACAAATACGGCTGACAGAAAATTACACGTGCTTTTCGGCAGCAGGCAAAAAAGAACAGATGCTCCCAAAAGCTCATACAATGTGGCAAAAACCAGACTTATATCGCCGGATTGGAGCGAAACAATGCCACAGCTGATCACAACGGCGGCACTTTCAGCCAGTCTGCCTACAGGAGAAAACAAACCGGCTATCAACCCTCCGAATGCATATGCCGAGCCAAGAAAATAATACTCGGACGAATACAGTCCCATCACAATTCCCACAGCGATGCCTGCTATCGTGCCGCCTGCCACGCCGCCAAAACGAGCGGCAAACAGTACGCACAATACAGCAGCAATACGGCCAAGTGATACACCGCTTATTGTCATCCCTGCCATTGCCAGTATCCCGATACAACCGCACAACACAAGACAGGCAACTTCCTGCGGCAGCAACATTCCAAGACTTTTTGTTCCGTTTAAAATAATAATGCTGCGTGAAATAAAATACGCAGCCGCACCGCCCAACAGTGACTCTATCAAATAAATCACTGCTTCCGAACCGTCAAATCCCTTGACACTCATCACCGCAAGCCCTGTGGCGAAAGTCGGTACAAAACATACAACTGAACAATACAACGAATGACGGTTCAGTTTCTTAATATCGTTGAGTGTCCAGCGGATAGCGATCACGGCGATCATTGCGGCAATGTAACGAAAATTACCTACGCCTCCTCCAAACACAATATAACCTGCGACCGAACCGATCAATGCGGTAATGACACCGGGGAACGATACTGCCGACACAAGCGAAATGCCAAACGGCGCATATTCCCCGAAAATCGAACCGTTGGACATCACAAAACCGCTTCCGAACAATGCCACCTGTTTAAGAATTTTCTCTGTACCACTGCTTAAAAACGGTTGACGAATGGAATATTTTGCGACAAGCTCACTGACCTTCAACAAAATCACCCCGTAAAAATTTTTAATATCATTATACTTCCAAGGGTATACAACATTTTGTCAAAGTATGCGAATAGAACAAACCGTCATCATTTGTGTGCCCCAAAAACGCATTCCATCGCAACGGGCATAACAAGTCACTCTATCCAAGTGACATACTCCCCCACCTATAGAGGTGGGGCTTCTCGCTCAAGTATGATAACCCATACAGTATCAACGAGCTATCCCCGTGTGTCCCACGGTTCTTGTCTTGGTTTTATGCTAATGCTATTCTCATACCTTCATTTCGTATG